>QHRI01000211.1 GCA_003221375.1 Verrucomicrobiota bacterium | reverse complement strand
CTTTATGCGCTTTCAATTCGCTCTCGCAATGCTTCTTGCCAACGCCGCAATCGCATCCGCAGCGGAGCTACGAGAAGTGGGGAGTTTTACTGATAAGCAAATCACTGGCGTTGGTGTCTCGACAAAATCCGGCCGCATCTTCGTGAATTTTCCCTACTGGTCGGATGATCATTCAATCTCAGTAGCAGAGATTGTGAACGGCCAACCCAAAGCGTTTCCTGATGAAGAATGGAACAGACCTGGCCCAGCCAGCTCGCATTTTGTCTGTGTGCAAAGTGTGGTGGTCGATGATCGGGACAATTTATGGGTCCTCGATCCCGCAGCGCCAAAAATGCAGGAGGTCGTCAAGGAGGGACCGAAGCTGGTGAAGATTGATCTGGCGACTAACCAGGTCGTGCAAACAATCCAATTCGGAGAAGGCGTGGCGCCAAAGAAGAGTTACCTCAACGATGTTCGCATCGACACGCGTACCAATACTGCCTTCATCACGGAATCTGCTAAGGGCGCGATCATCGTTGTCGATCTTAAAAATAGCAAAGCCCGACGGCTTCTCGATGGCCATCCATCCACTCAACCCGAAAAGGACGTGAAGCTCGTCGTAGACGGCAAAGCGTTGATCGACCAGCAAAAGAAAACGCCGCCTCAGATCGCATCCGATGGCATCGCCTTGGATGGGAAAAACGGTTATCTCTATTACCACGCACTTACTGGACATACGTTGTACCGGATCAAGACAAGTTTCCTTACAGACGAGACGCTCGGGAAACATGAGCTGGAATCCAAAGTAGAAGGTGTCGGGCAGACGCCAGCGCCGGATGGGATGCTCGAAGGAGCGAACGGCAGCGTTTACCTCACCGATCTCGAGAACAGCGCCGTCGTGCGTTGGGATCCTGACAGCAAACGCGTGGAAGCAGTCATCGCAGACAAGCGATTGCTCTGGCCGGACACATTGAGCTGGGGCCCGAACGGTGAGATGTACGTGACTGCGTCGCAGATCGAAAACATGCCACGATTCAACGACGGGAAATCAACGCGCACCGAACCGTACAAGCTCTGGAAGATTACCGACATTAATCCTGAATAATCAGGACAGAATTGGTTCCAGATTGTCGCCACTTGACGCGAATTAGCGCAATCAAACGCGCGATTGTGAATCATTAAGCGAACTATTTGTCAGAAGGAGAATCCACGGATGAGCACTATGAATCAAACCAGGAAGAATAACAAAGAGGCAACCGGAATGTCTCGGTTGTCGGGAAAAGTTGCCTTGATCACAGGTGGTAGTCGCGGCATTGGCGCGGGCATCGTTAAGCGGCTCGCTCGTGAAAAGGCGAATGTCGCATTTACGTTTCTCAAAGAGAAAGAGGCCGCGAACTCAGTCGTAAAGGAAGCTAGCACTAACGGTAATCGAGTGATTGCGATACAGGCCGATAGCGGCAGCGCGCGCGAACTGATGGATGCGATCGAGAAAGTCGCAAAGGAATTCGGTCGTATCGACATCCTCGTAAGTAGTGCAGGCGCATTTCTATTTAAACCTGTCGATGAAGTTTCGGATGAAGAGTTCGATCACATGGTGGCCGTGGATTTAAAAGCGGCATTCATTGCCTCACGCTCAGCGCTCAAGCACATGCGCGACGGCGGACGAATTGTTTTTGTTAGCAGCAACATCGCCGACTTCGCTGCTCTGGCGACGACAAGCATCTACAGCATGGTCAAGGCCGGCCTGGATGGTCTCGCGAAAGGAATGGCCCGCGACCTCGGTCCGCGGGGAATCACTGTGAACACAGTGCATCCGGGTCCGATCAAAACCGACGGTAATCCGGAGGACAGTCCCTATGCCAAAGATCTTCGGTCATTCATGGTGACGCCTCAGTTCGGCGAACCGGCCGATGTCGCTGCCATGGTTGCTTTTCTTGTGAGTCCCGAGGCGAAGTTTGCAACGGGAGCGGCATTTGTCATCGATCACGGCTTTACGGCTTAACGCTGCGGTTCATGTTATTGCGTCAAGGTCATCGGCTACTTCAGATCGGCGTTGCGCTGTTTTTGCTTACTTCTTTCGAAGGATTTGTGATTCCGAGCCTGGCCGCGCCGCGTCTCGGGCTTTCAGCGCATTCGCTGATGGCATTGTTAGGCGTTTTACTCATAGCCATGGGATTATTGTGGCCAAAGCTTCGTCTCGGAGTTGCCACGTCGCGGCTGGCGTTTTGGACGCTAGTCTATTCGAGTCTAGCAATCGTCGCCGCCTATATGCTGGGCGCCATTTGGGGAGCAGGCAACTCCACCATGCCTTTGGCTGCGGGCACTGCTCACGGAAGCGCCTCTAAGGAGACCATCATCAAAATCGTGGCGTACTCATCCGCACCGACCGGAATTGTTTCTTTCGCCCTGATTCTTTGGGGCCTTCGCATTGGCGGAGCGCGATCAAGAGACAGCTAGATTTGGATTGCAACGCCATTCGGTCTCCGATCATTCCGATTTTTGTCGAAAACGTTCCCATGCAGCAGCGATAATTTTCCCGGCCTGCTCTGCATCGAGCCAATCCTGCGTCGTCGTCTTTTTGCCTTCCAATTCGCTGTAGGTATCGAAAAAATAGCGGATCTCGCGCAATAGATGTTCGTCTACGTCTTGAAGATTTTTGATTCCCTCCATCCGCGGGTCGCCTAACGACACAGCGAGGATTTTTGCGTCCTGTTGGCCTTGATCGATCATTGTTAACACACCGATTGGCCGCGCTCGAATCATACAGCCAGGGAAAGTAGGCTGCTCCAGCAGAATCAACGCATCGAGCGTGTCGCCGTCCTCTGCCAGAGTGCCGGGAATGAATCCGTAATCACCCGGATAATGCATGGGCGAATAGAGGGTGCGATCAAGACAGATCACATCCAGATCCGGATTGTACTCATATTTGTGACCGCTCCCTTTTGGGATTTCTATGACCACATTCACAATCTCCGGAACCCGTTCGCCCGGCGGCAAATTTTTGTACCTGCTCATGTATCAAAGCGCGAGTGGGTCGCGCTGTTATCAGAGAGCGCTTCGCGCGCCGCGCGCATCCGCTCGAGCTCGACTCGCGCGATTTGTTCCTCAGCGTGTTGCTCCATTTCCACAAAATCGATATTGCCCTTTCTCGGCAAATCGGATGCAGCAAGAGCCCGCCAAAGAAGTTTTTTGCCCGTAATTCCCATCTCGATTGTTTCCAGTGCGAGCACGAGACCCAGTCCGCCAATTTCATTACCAGCAACAGCGAAGCGAGCCCGGCTGATTTTCTCTGCCACCCATGCGCCTGCTGGTCGAACACTGCTCTCCTTGGTTCCAAGGGCGCGCATTAACTTCCGTAGCGTCTCTTGATCTGCCTCGACGTCTCTCCTCAGATCAGCAAGAAACTTCGCCAGCGGCTTGCCGTCGCAAAGCTTACTCCAATGATCAATCAGTTCGAGCGCCCCTACCGAACCAGCCAAATGATCATTCAGATAGGAATCCAGTTCTCTCATCCAGAGCTACCTCTTTAATGCTTCGCGCGGCATGTTTGGCGCGGTTCTGTTTTCAAAACAGCTATTGCGTCCCTCTGCTTAAAAGGACCTAAGCTAACTGCCTGTGCCGTCCCGTTTCTGGTCCTCATGAATGCCGGGAGCTTTGGGACCACGCTCATGTTCTCTTCCCTCCGCTGTTGAAGCGGATTTTGATTTTCGCCGGTGGCGAATCCCTTCGTCTGGAGCCTCGCTGACAATGCGCTGCCGCGGGAGACTTTCCGGATAATTCCGGCACAGAAATTCAATGAGGCCCTCGCGCACATCGCAACGAAGATCGGAGAGTTTGCCGGGATCGGTGCTGCTGACGAGGGCACGCACTTCGATTGTGCTTTGCTTGGTGTCCGTCACTTGCAATCCGCAAACTTTGCGATCCCACTTCGGATTGCTTTCGACAAGCCGCTTCAGTTCCTTGCGCAATTCGCCAATCGGCGCCTGATAGTCGAGGTACAGAACAACCGCGCCCAGCAGATCGGTAGAAACGCGACTCCAGTTCTGAAAGGGTTTCTCGACAAAGTAGGTGATCGGCAAAATCACCCGACGCAGGTCCCACGTCCTCACCGTTACGTACGTGAGAGTGATTTCTTCGATCTGGCCAAACTCGCCTTCGACCACGACGATGTCATCGATGAGTAGCGGTTGTGTTAGCGCGATTTGAATTCCGGCGAGCACATTGCCCAGAGTCCGTTGCGCGGCGAAGCCGATCACGATGCCTGCAATTCCAGCGGAAGCCAGGATGCTCGTGCCGAACTGCCGCACCGGGTCGAAAAGCATCAGCACCGACCCGGTGGCAATGATTACGACGGCCGTGATGATAACTTTGCGAATCACCGATACCTGGGTGTAGATCCTGCGCGCGGAAAGATTGTCCGGCAGGTCCAATCGCTGTCGACTCAACAGCGCAGTCTGCATTGCATTGATGCCGTGAACGATCAGATATGAAAGCGTGACGATGAACAGAATGCCGACTCCTTTTTGGGTCACCCACATCCAGTTTTCGGGAAGCTTGAGCAGCGGTAACAATAGAATGATCCCAAGCAGCGGCACCGCGAGCCGTAATGACTGCCCAACGATTGGAACAAGAATTTTGCCTAACAAGCTGCGGGTTTGCTCCGCCCAGAAACGCATCCGTTTTTCTACCGCGCGAATCGCGCGAAAAACCAGCCACAGCAGCGCGATAATCCATCCGGCGTAGAAAATCGCAGTAAGCCCCCGTCCCCAAAAAATGCGCGTGGGCCGGGAATTGATCCCCGCAACTATCGGCAGGAGCGCGAAGGCGCCACCGCACATCCAAAGGAAGAGTGCAACGGGTT
>QHRI01000210.1 GCA_003221375.1 Verrucomicrobiota bacterium | reverse complement strand
TGAACGCATTGTGGCCACTGCTCTGGGTGCTCTGGCCGGCGCGCTCCTGGCAAACTATTTCACTGGAAATCTTTTGGTCTTCGCTGGCGCGATATTTGTGCTTGGTCTTTTGTGCGCAGCATTCCGTATGGAGAAAAGCGCCTACCGCTATGCGAGCATCACGCTCGCGATCATCGTACTCATCCCCCGTTCAAACGCGGCCTGGATCATTGCGCTGCACCGCTTCTTCGAAGTGTCGGTTGGAATCGTCATTGCCCTCGCGCTGGCCGCTGTGTGGCCGGAACACCAATCTGAGTCTGCAAAACAAAGCCCCGAATAAGCGGGTTGTAGTGGCGGTGTCGCCCACAATCCGGCGCTTTGCAGCCGACACGGCTGCCTCTACAGAATTTCGACGGTCGGCCCGGTAGTGGCGAAGATTCGTTAGCCTACCCGGACAACGCGTGGATCATCAGGCCCACGTGAAACAAATTCGGGAAATTCTTGTGGATGCAGAATTCCAGCGAGAATCTCAAGGCTGTCAACAATGCGCGGCCCTGGTCGCGCGAAGTACGCGCTCGCATTTACGACATAAATCTCGCCACTACGCACCGCGCGAAGTGACTCAAAATCAGGAAAGGCCTTGAGCAGCTCGTAATCACGTCGCGCACGATTGATATGGTAGCCGCAGAGAGCAAGCACGATAATTTCGGGACACGCATCGATGACTTGCCGCCAATCGACTTGCGCCGAAGGCCGATTCCTGCGGCCTAACGAATCACGGCCGCCGGCAATATCGACGAGCTCCGGTCCCCAATGACCCGAGCAAAACGGCGGATCCACCCATTCCATCAAAAAGAAGTGTGGTCGATGCGAAATGCGATCCGCTCGGCGCCGCACGGCTTCAACACGCTCCGAAAACGCTGCTATAACGCCATGGGCGTGCTCAGCCACGCCACACGCTTCCGCCACCCGTCGAATATCATCGAATATATCCGAGAGACTTGTTGGCTCGAGATTCACTACCTTTGGCGGCCCTGGCAAAGTCTCGGCCAGCCGCGCAACCGTACCATAACCGACCGCGCAAACGTCGCACAGTTTTTGGGTGAGAATTACGTCCGGACGTAGCTCATGCAGGAGCGGTTCGTCGATTGTATAAATTGTCCCTTTGTCACGTAACGCCCTTCGAACCCATTGATCGACTTCGGCACTCGCAAGGTCTGCATTGTGCACTGGGCAATGTGTGATCCGTGGCCGCGCAGTTGCTTCTTCCGGGAAATCGCATTCATGCGAAACACCCACCACGTGTTCCATCAAACCGAGCGCGGCCGCGATCTCGGTGGCAGCGGGCAACAACGAAACGATGCGGATCACTTCCTACTGTATGCGGTTTCTCGGCGCGAAAACAGAAAAGGAACTCGAACAAGGACTAAGAAAGAAAGAAACAGGACGTGTTATAGAATTTCGCGTATCGCGAATTGTGAGCAGACGCGATGCCTACAGACCACCGACTGCCTGCGAAATCAGCAGGACAACAATGGTGAGGGAAATTAAAATCTGAACCATCGCCAAGACCTTTGCCCAGGGGGCGAGCAATGGCGCGTCCGTTGGACCAAAGGTGGAGCTCTGTGTGAAAGCGACAAACAGATAGTCGATAAAGCGCGGTCTCCAACGCATGCACTCAAATTCTGAGCGTTCGTCATGCGGGATCTGCATTTGAGGAAAGAGAAAGCTTGTGCTGCCAAACTTTTTTTCCTTCTGCCGCAACGTCGGACCGCCGCCGTCCAGCCGCCAATACCAGAGTCCAAAGACGATCACGTTCGTGAGCCAGAGGAGTCCACCTGAACGCAGCAGCCGCACCGGGGATTCGCGGTGGCCGGGCAGCGCGCGCACAAGCAGAATGACCGATCCGATGAGGGCCAGCGTTGTGATTCCGTTAATTACAAATCCAAGCGTGCGATTCAGTGATTGCCTGCCTACGCGGTGACTCACCACTGTTGGCACAAGTAAAATGATGATCAGCGTAGGCAATAACCAAATCGGTCCGACCACCAGGTCGCGTGGCAGCGCCAGGTAAATTGCGCTGATTGCCAGGAAGGCCAGCACGGCCTGCCCGCGCGGTTCGGGTTTGTCAATATGCCCCGGCGAAGCGGTCATCAGCTGTGGCTATAATCAAAATTTCACGGCAAAGCTATCTCGCAAATGCGTGCATACACTTCACATGACTTTCGTCATTCAATGTCGCCCAGTCCTATGTGGGCGTACGATAAACTCTTGAATCCAAGATGGACAACCGCTGCATCATAGCTACAGGAGGCGTTCCACTACCAACGCGAGCACATGTTTAAGCGAATCCTCAAATGGTTCGGCGCGATAATCGCCATCAGCGCGATCGCGATTGCGGTTTTCCTTACCAACTTAATTTGGTTCCGGCCGTGGAGTTTGAATCTGTTTTACGAAAAGGTCTTTGCCGAGATTCTTTTTGATCATCCGGAGATCCTCTCAACGCTCGGTTTGGTCGAGCAGTTCGGCATTACCAGTCATAACGGGAAACTCGACGACGAATCACCCGCGCATCAACAGCGCGAATTCGACAGGTGGAAGCGCGACATGGCCCAGCTTCACCAGTATCCGCTCGATCGCCAATCGCCGTCGCAAAAGCTTTCCACACGCGTGTTGGATTGGTTTCTGCGAATACAAGCCGAAGGCGAAAAGTGGCAATGGCATGATTATCCGGTCAACCAGCTTTTTGGTGTTCAGAACCAGTTTCCGTCTTTCATGGCGAATACACACCGGATGTCGAACCCAAAAGATTGCAATTACTACGTGATGCGGCTGGATGCTTTGCCGAAAAAATTCGATCAACTCCTCGATGGTTTAAAAATTCGAGAGCAAAAGCAAATCCTGCCCCCGCGATTCGTGGTTGAGGAAGTGCTCAAGGAAATGACCGAATTCGTCGGCAAGCCTGCTTCGGAAAATATTCTGGCGACATCTTTCAAAACACGTGCTGCTAAAATTGACAAGTTGACCGACGTACAGCGCGCCGACTTTCAAGCGCGTGTTGAATCGGCGATTACCAGCAACGTTTATCCCGCTTATCAAAAACTGATCGATTATTTTCGTGAAGTTTTGCCAAAAACGACAACCGACGACGGCGTCTGGAAGTTGCCGGACGGCGACGCCTTTTACGCCTACAAGCTACACGAGAACACGACCACCACGCTTAAGCCGGATGAAGTGCATGAGCTTGGCCTGCGCGAGGTCGCTCGCATCGAAGATGAGATGCGAGCAATCCTCGACGCAAACGGCTTTGCCGGTCAACCGATCGGAGAGGCGATGGACAAGCTGGGAAAAGATCCGCGCTTTCTTTATTCAAATGATGACAAAGGACGTGCCGAAGCATTGGCGAGGTATACGCAGTTGATCACGCAAGCGACAGAGCGCTCGTCGAAGGAATTATTTTTCACAACTCCGCACGCGAAGATCGAAGTTCGCCGCGTTCCGGAGTTTAAAGAAGCAACTGCTCCGGGCGCGTATTACGATATTGCCGCCATGGATGGCAGCCGGCCAGGGATTTTCTTCGCAAACCTGCGCGACATGAATGAAGTGCCAAAATGGGGCATGCCGACACTCGCATATCATGAGGGTGTGCCGGGACATCATTGGCAGCTCTCCACGGCCGAGGAGCTCAAAGGCGTTCCACAATTTCGCAAAGTACTGCCGTTCACGGCTTACATCGAAGGCTGGGCGCTTTACTGCGAATGGCTGGCGAAACAAGTCGGGTGGTACGACAACGATCCATTCGGAGATTTGGGACGTCTTCGTGACGAACTTTTCCGCGCGGTCCGATTGGTCGTCGATACGGGAATCCATGCAAAACGCTGGACCCGCGAACAAGCGATCGCTTACATGCGCGAGAAAACCGGCATGGGCGAGAAAGAAGTTAAATCTGAGATCGAACGTTACATCGTCGCACCTGGTCAGGCATGCGCCTACAAAGTAGGGATGCTAAAGATTCAGGAACTGCGGGCGCGTGCACAGAAAGAACTGGGAGAGAAATTTGATCAGCGAGAGTTTCATGAAGCTGTCCTAAAAAATGGCTCGTTGCCCCTCGAGATTCTTGAGGAACAAGTGAACGATTATATCCGACAAAAGAAAGCGTAGGCTGCAGAAGTAGTCGCTTTCGAATGGTCTTACCGTTGGGAGAACGGGCCCTGGATTGACGCGCCGAGTTATAATTCTCGAATGGCAAAACGCATCTGCTATATCCACATCGGACCACACAAAACTGGCTCCAGCGCGATCCAATGGTTCTTGAAGGAAAATCGGGCCGAGTTGTTGAAGCAGAGCTACTTCGTGCCGCAAAGCGGTGCCAATCAGGGCGGGCACCACGCAATCGTTAGGCTGCTCTGTGGAAAGGATGTACCTGACCATCAACAGTTGGTGGCTGCTAAATTTGCCCGATCGCTCGAGGAAACGTCGTGCAAAGCAGTTGTTATTTCCTCGGAAGTCTTGGAAGGGCTTTTAACCAGGAGAGCGTGTGCGGAGGAATTCTTCAATCGGATCGGGAAGCTCAATCTCGACCCGAAGCTTGTCTTGTTTCCGCGCAACCAACCGCAATCGATTAATTCGCGTTACGCGGAAGTGGTCAAAGGTTGCCGCTGCTCCGAACCGTTCGAGGCTTTCGCTCAAGCCTTCACTCAGCGCCTGAGCCTTAGATACTCTCACTTGATCGATGTAGCTGACACCTTCAATGCGGAGCTAATCGCCTGTCCATTTACCGGGGAAACGATTGCTCGCAGCATCATCCCGGAGTTCCTCCGGGCCATCGGCATTGACCCATCGAAGTTTCCAGATGCGAATGTCCATCGCAATCAGACGGCCGGACCATTTACCATAGCCGTTGGTCGTCGCGTATCAGAGTTGATCGCAGGCCCGGGCAAGCGGCCCACTTGGCTGCAGGCTGTCCGATGCAAAAGGAAACTCGCTGCATATCTTGAAGAAAAAAGATGGTCGGATAACGGCTACTGCGGGCTGACTACCGCGCTGGCGGCGCACATCGAGAGACAATGGCAGCCAGATAACGATGTATTTGCACAACGAGTCTGGGGAACATCGTGGACCGAGGTTTTCGCCTCTGATATTGGCCGGGAGTTTAGGCCTAACGACTTCGATCTGTCCAAGCCGGACGAGTCCACCGAGCGACGGCTCTGCCAGGCCGTACATGAAATGACGGAAACGGTGAAAGAGATCGTGCTCGATCCGGCTCTTACCATCCAAGCCTCTTGGAACGACTTGATGCAACGGGCTGGGTAGACTCCAAGAACACATTTTTATTCGTATTCATTCGCGCTATTTGCGGGTTAAAATCCTGGGTCAAGAATGCGCAAAATTCTGATC
>QHRI01000197.1:5636-6436 GCA_003221375.1 Verrucomicrobiota bacterium | reverse complement strand
ACGAACCCGAAATCAAGATTCGAAACTCCCAATGATTCATAGACATTTGAAGTTAATAGTAGCTGGGGCGTGTGGCTTTGGCCTGTGCGCGCACGGCGCGCAGGCTCCGCAGCACATCAATATTAACCAATTATCCACGATTGTGGAAGATGTTGTGGTGCCGTTGCCGAACGAAATTTTTGGGGCACTCAACAAGCTGGGTGCGGTCAATTGGAAGGAACATGTCCGGAGCGACAAGGGGCCAAATTTCACGGAGCGGCCACGTATCGCTCTCCTGCTGGGGACGGTGATTGCCGACGGTTTTATCGCGGTACAAGCTGAGGACGCGCCGACAGTAAAGGATATTGGCCAGCGCGTGCTGGCATTGTCGAAGGGGATTGGTGTGGGGAACTCAATTACGCCGCACGCCAGGGCGATCATCGAGGCGGCGGACAAGCGAAATTGGGAAAATGTTCGGCAGGAACTGGACCGGACCCAAAACAGCGTGCAACAGGCAATGAATGAAGTGCACGATGAAAAATTATCGCAGCTGGTTAGTCTGGGCGGGTGGCTGCGTGGCACGGAAGTATTGACCTCAGTGGTTAAACAGCATTTTTCCAACGACGGCGCCGAGCTGCTGCATCAGCCCGACCTTCTCTCTTATTTTCAGACAAGACTCAAGGCCATGCCGGAGTTTAACCTTCCGATCATTCACCAGATTCAGGATGCCCTGATGGAGGTAAAGCCTCTAATCGATGTCGGCAATGCCCACATTCCTGCCGAATCAGTTAAGAAGGTCAACGAAATCACGACGCGCCTGG
>QHRI01000197.1:0-5628 GCA_003221375.1 Verrucomicrobiota bacterium | reverse complement strand
TTTCGCCTCGGTGGATGACGCGCAGTCATTTGCCCTTCAGGCGGCAGAACCATACGTAAAACAAGGATTCCAAGTGCGTGAAGATTACTGGGGAGGCGACCTTAGTTCGGGCGAGAAGAAAGCGGTCCGGCAACAATTATTCAAAGGCAACGAATATTGGTTCTGGCTGGGAACAGAGGTTGATCGGGCAAAAGTATCCGTTCACGTTTATGATTCGGATGGGAAGCTGGCGGAAGAGCCAGACAGCTGGGAGAAAGGCCATTTTGCGGCTGCGCATGTCATTCCGAAGACCACTGGCAGTTATTTTATCATCGTCAGTGTCGAGCAATCGCCGGAGGAACGCACGCATTGGGCGCTGGTGTATGGTTTCCGGTAGAGTAGGCTTTGTGGCATTTGCTTTTAGCCAATACGCGACCGGCAAGAATGCCGGGGGCGCAGATTGATGATGAGTGAGACGCGCACCCTGCAGTTTGAAAGCCCGCGCGCTTTGCAATCGCTCTACGCCAACGACATCAGGCTTTTGAAGAACCTCGAGGATTCGCTCGGTGTGAAAGTGACCACGCGCGAAGGCTGGGTGAAACTGGAAGGAGACCCGAGCCGGGTCGATAAGGCTCAACATGTGTTTGAGCAACTCGAGAAAGCGCGGCAACAGGGCGTGGAGATTCAAAAGCACGAATTTAATTACGCGCTCAAGGCAGTTTCCGAAGAGCGCGACGAGAATCTCGGCGACGTTGTTTCAACCAAAATCACCACCTCCTCACGCAAACCGCCCATTGTGGCGCGAAGTGCAAACCAGCGGGCGTATGTTGAGGCAATTCAAAAGCATGATGTTGTTTTTGGAATCGGACCCGCCGGCACCGGCAAAACCTACCTCGCTGTTGCCATGGCGGTCGCGGCGCTCAAGAAAGAGCAGGTGGCACGTATTATTTTGACGCGACCGGCAGTCGAAGCTGGTGAAGCGCTCGGTTTTCTGCCGGGTGATCTCGAGCAAAAGATCACGCCGTATCTGCGTCCGCTTTACGACGCCTTGCGTGAGATGATAGAACCAGAGGAGATGGAGCGCGCGATTGCGCGGCAAATCATTGAAGTAGCCCCGTTGGCGTACATGCGCGGACGCACCTTGAATAACGCTTTCGTGATTCTGGATGAAGCACAAAACACAACGACGGAGCAGATGTTCATGCTGCTGACGCGTATCGGTTTGAATTCCAAATGCGTGGTAACCGGCGACGTCACACAGATTGATTTGCCGGCGAACAAGCGCTCCGGTGTGGTCGAAGCATTGCAGGCATTAAAAGCTGTTCCTGGAATCGCTACTGTGTACTTTACCGAGCGCGACGTTGTGCGGCATGAATTGGTTCGTGCCATTATTGGCGCGTACCAGCAGCATCGGTCGCCTGCGCCACGCAAGTAAAAAACCAAATGTTCGATTTTTCAAAACGCGGAAGACTCATCAGACGTGGCCTCGCCTCGCGGAAAATGCGCCGCCGCCGGGCGCGTAGCGAGCTCAAGCGCAACCTGGAATATTCGCCTTACACCAAGGTCGTGATCTTTGCGGTGTTTGTCGGTGGCCTCGCGTTTCTCGTTTTTAGCGGCCAACAGCCGGAGCCGACCAAGAATTTTATTATCGCGCTGCTGGTCCTGGCCACCGCGATCACTCAACTGTGGATCAATCAGCCGAAGAGTTTTTCGCGCAGTTCGCGCATTCTTCTAATTTTTGGAGTCATTCTGGTGCAACTGGCTGTTATCAAATTGCTGCTTGTGCTTTGTAACAGCGGAAATTATCGATTTTTGAAGCCGGAAACGGCCGGGTTAATTATGCCCTATGCTTTCGCGCCGCTTGTGCTGAGCGTGTTGTTGGGTCGCCATCACGGGCTTTACGCCGCATTTTTTGTGAGTCTCTGGAGTAGTGCCTTGTTTGGTCCCATTGACGCGCCGCTGCTGATAACGAGTCTGATCAGCGGATTCACAGCTGTGTCGCTCACCTTACAGGTTCGACGCCGCGGCCAATTGATCCGTGCTGGATTCTGGGTCGGGCTCGCCATCTGGTTGTTGTCGCTAACGTTTGGTTTGATCGGGCCGATGAATTGGTTTTATCCAACGGCCAATGACTGGGGCGTGATCGGAGTGCAAAGCGCGCTCGCTATCGGCAATGGAATTTTGACTGCGACTCTGGTTGGAGGCGCGCTGCCTGTTCTTGAAAACCTGTTTGAAATCACAACGGACATTTCCTGGCTGGAAGCGTCCGACCTCAATCATCCGTTGCTACGTCGGATGACCATCGAAGCACCGGGGACTTATCACCACAGTCTGGTCGTGGCCAATCTCGCCGAAGCCGCTGCAGAAGCCATCGGTGCAAACGCGACCCTCTGCCGCGTCTGCGCTTATTTTCACGATGTCGGCAAGCTGGTGAAGCCGGAATACTTTACTGAGAACATGAGCTTCGAGCGCAATCCGCACGACGACCTCGCGCCGACGATGAGCGCCTTAATTATCATCGCGCATGTGAAGGAGGGCGTCGATCTCGCCCTTAAGTACAAACTGAATCAGCGCATCATCGATATTATTCAGGAACATCACGGCACATCGCTGGTGCGTTATTTTTATCAGCGTGCTCTCCAACAGCATGAAGATGCGCGCGCCGGCGGCAAAATCATGAAGCTGCGCGAGGACGATATTCCGGGGGTGAAGGAAGAGAGTTTTCGTTATGGCGGACCGAAACCGCAGACGAAGGAGAGTGCCATCGTGAGCCTCGCCGATACTGTCGAAAGTGCCTCGCGTAGCTTGGAAAAACCGACTCCGCAAAAAATCGAAACCCTGGTGAACGAACTCATCGAAGAGCGCATTAGCGACCGGCAACTGGACGACTGCGACCTGACGCTCGGCGAACTGAAAATTATTGCCGAACGTTTCCGATTTACGCTGTTAATGATGCTCCACAGCCGGATCGCCTATCCAAAGCTGGGCTCGAAAACAACGACCATCATTCCACGCGAGGAAGGTCTGCGTCCAGACGTAATGGTTGCGACGCGAAAACCAGAGTCGGCTCCGCCCGTCTCAGCAGCCTGATGCGGAGGGTTCGACGCCGGGCTCGTAGCATTGAACTTACAATTCGGGCGGTCGTGCGCGCGGTTCGCGGTCCTTTGAAGTCGCGGTGCTCGGCAAAGTAACGAACGGGCCGCCTTCCAGAGGTGTGACTTTGGTAAACGCGACATCGGGCATCTCGCTGGGCAATCCTTCGAGCGGAAAATCTTTTCGCAGTGGGAAGAAGGGATAGCCATCCCACATTAGAATGCGACGAAGGTCGGGGTGTCCGTTGAATTTGATTCCCATCATGTCGTAAATCTCGCGCTCGTGCCAATTCGCCGTCGGCCAAATATCGGAAACGGTATCTACAGCGCCTGCCTCTTCTGAAACCGCTAGCTTCAGGCGCAAATGAGCTGCGTGCGACATCGAATAGAGGTGATAAACAATCTCGAAACGTGGCTCTTCGCCGAAATTGTCGATGCTGGTGATATCGATCAGGTAGTCGAACGAAAGTTCATCCCGGCAAAATTTCGTGATCTCACGAAGGTCGTTTGCTCCAATCATGCAAGTCGTTTCACCACGAAATTCAGTCTTGTGCTGGATCTTCTCAGGAAACGAACTGCTGAGCGATTGGAGTGCTTCCTGGCTAGTCATTCGTATGCTGTTGTAAGGCAGGCGCTCCGCCTGCCAAGGCGGTTGGTGAGGCAAGCGAAGCGCTTGCCCTACAATTCCAGCCTCCGGCGCACATATTCATGCGAATGCTCCCTCGAGCTTTTCTGCCAGTTCCGGTTTCTGATTTCTGAATGAGCGTTCCCGAGAAATTTTCTCCTGCAATTTCATGAGGCCGGCGAGCAAAGCCTCCGGGCGTGGCGGGCAACCAGAGATATAAACGTCCACCGGCAAAAGCTGATCGATTCCTTGCAATACGGCGTAAGACCGATACATGCCTCCGGTGGAAGCGCACGCGCCCATGGCGATTACCCACTTCGGCTCCGGCATTTGCTCATAAATTCGCTTTACCGCCAGCGCCATTTTGTAGGTGACAGTCCCCGCCACAATCATTACATCGCATTGCCGCGGCGAAAACCGCATTACCTCAGCGCCGAACCGCGCGATGTCAAAGCGAGAAGCGGCCGCGGCCATCAACTCGATCGCGCAACAGGCCAGGCCCATTGGCATCGGCCAAAGCGAATTCTTGCGTACCCAGTTCAGCGCTGCATCGAAGCGTGTAAAAATCACGTTGCCTTCGATCTTCGAGTCGTATGCTGTCGCAAGTGTTTCCGACATGGATTAAGCCTAACCTCCTGGATCGCGCATGCAAGATTGGCGACGGAGTGATAGGAAATGCATCGTCTCGTTACCACCTGGTTTTAACCAGGTGATCCCGCATGACGGGAAGAAGCCGTTTAAACGGCTTTTGAGGGATTGCATGCGAAACCATCGGGTCTAAAGATGCGGTGTTAATAAGACGGCGTAAAGTGTGGCTTCTTACCGTATTCGGGAGTTTACATCGAGCTTTGCGCGAACGGCCGCTCGAATGTATAGAAGCGCTTCTTACAATGAACGAGACAACGCGCACTCATCTCGACGATCTCGAGAACCAGAGCATTTTCATTTTTCGCGAGGCGTACCACGCCTTCAAAAATATCGCCATGCCCTGGTCGATGGGAAAAGACTCAAATGTTCTAGTCTGGCTTGCGCGCAAAGCCTTCTTGGGGCGCGTTCCTTTTCCGGTTCTGCATATCGACACGACCTACGAATTCCCTGAGATGCTCGACTTCCGCGAATGGGCGAAGAAGCATCACAACCTCAATCTGATTGTTAAAATCAACACCGAAGCCCGCGCGCGCGGAATTGGTTATGAGACGCACGATCCGGTAACGGTTACGCATGAGTTGAAGACGGTGGCGTTGCGACAAGTACTGGCCGAATACAAATGGGACGCGCTGATCACCGGCATTCGACGCGACGAAGACCCAACTCGCGCAAAAGAGCGGTATTTTTCGCCACGCAACGCCCAGTTTGAATGGGATTATAAGGATCAGCCGCCTGAATTCTGGAGCCAGTTTGTAACGACGGCCTCAAAAGGCGAACACGTTCGCATCCAACCCTTGCTGGACTGGACTGAGGTGGATATCTGGCGCTATATCCAGCGCGAAAACATTCCCATCCCGCAAATGTATTTCGCTCGAAACGGCAAACGATTTAGATCGTTGGGCTGCCGTCCCATCACGCAGCCGATTGAGAGCACTGCCTCGACGATCGACGAGATCATTACCGAACTGGCAGCAACAAAAACGACTGAGCGCGCCGGTCGCGCCCAGGATCATTACGAACGGAATGCGATGCAGAAGTTGCGGGCGAAGGGATTTCTATGATCGAAAAAGAAAACGCCCAACTCCGAAAGGATTCGCGAGCGGGCAGCTCAACGCCCAACGCTCAACGCCCAACCGCAGACAGCGAGCTGAAGCTCAAGATCGTCTTCGTTGGTCATGTTGACCATGGCAAGTCCACGCTGATCGGTCGCATCTTGCACGACACAGGTTCGTTGCCCGAAGGCAAAGTCGAAGAGATAAAGAAGGCATGCGCAGCGGAGGGAAT
>QHRI01000196.1 GCA_003221375.1 Verrucomicrobiota bacterium | reverse complement strand
TATATTCGCTTCTAAGCCTCACTGACGGCAGGTTTAACACAGCGATTGGCGCCGCCACGCTCCTTGCGAACACGGCAGACGAAATCACTGCCTGCGGCGCTGGCGCGCTCTTAAGCAACACCACGGGCGAAGGCAACACGGCCAATGGAGCCTTTGCGCTGTTTAGCAACACCGAAGGCAACTTCAACACGGCTGTTGGCGATCGAGCGCTCTTTGGCAACACAACCGGTAGCAGCAACACGGCCAACGGTATTCACGCCCTCTTTTATAACACCGAAGGCAGCTCCAACACGGCCATCGGTGAGAGCGCGCTTTTGAGCAACACCACTGGCGACCACAACACGGCCAATGGAACTGGTGCGCTCTTTAGCAATACCGACGGCAGCGACAACACTGCAAATGGTCATTTCGCGCTCGGCGCCAACAGCACCGGCGCAAACAATGCGGCCAATGGAGCCTCCGCCCTCTCCAGCAACACCACTGGCGCCCAAAACACGGCCAGTGGAGCTTTCGCCCTGTCTCAGAGTACTGGCGATAACAATACGGCCGTTGGTGCTGGTGCGCTCCAGAGCAGCACGACTGGCAACGGCAATATCGCCCTGGGCGCTTCGGCCGGCAGTGATGTCACCACAGCTAGCAACGTGATTGCCATCGGCACCAGCGGTGATGACTTGGGCAATAGCTGCTTCATCGGCCAGATTTATACAAATGTGCAACCCCAGGTTGGGACCGATCCCGATTTAGTTACCATAAACAACCGTGGTAGACTTGGGCGGGCGAATGTCTCCTCCCGCAGGTACAAGCACGACATCCAGCCGATGGACAAGGCCAGCGAAGCAATCTACACGCTAAAGCCAGTCAGCTTCCGCTACCATAAGAAGTATGATCCAACGCAGACGATTGCATTTGGCTTGATCGCTGAGGAAGTAGCAGAGGTGGCTCCTCATCTGGTCGGGCGCAATCCTGACGGACAGCCGGAATCTGTTCGATACGAGCAGGTCAACGCAATGTTGTTAAACGAATTTCTTAAAGAACACGCAAAAGGAGAAGAACAGGATCGCAAGATTCAGGAACAGGAAACTACAATCGCCGGATTGAAATCCGAAATGAAGACTCTGGCTGCAATCGTACATGAGCAAGCGGCACAATTGCAAAACGTGAGAACCCAGATGGAGCTGACCAAGCCTGCCGTGCGAATTGCTTCCGAGAATCCCTGACGTTAGTGGTGCGTGTGCCAAGCACGATAACGAACTGGGCAGGCGTTTGACACAAACGCCTCTGCAACGCGTCGGCTAATAGATATCCGTATCGGTGGTATAACCGGAATCGCCACGAATCGAACGCAACCGGGCGCGACTCCCCCACTCCGATTCCGGTCGATTAATCTGGCCCAGCGTGATTTTCACAAGCCACGGCGCCGCTGCCAACGCACCAATCGCAACGAGCGCGATTGCCGCTGCCTGACGAATCGAGGGCTTGATCTTGTCGGCCATCAATATACCAAGGCCAAGCCCAATGGCAGTCCGCGTAACGACGAGCAACGGGTCAACGGGAAGTTGCTCGGAAGTTTTTGAAATGGATATCGGGAAAGACATCGCCTACCATATACGTCGCGTTTGGGAAAAAGGGATGCCTCGACTTCGGTCGACATAACTGGAAATGCTCGACTCGATTTATGCCCTTATTCTCGCCGGCGGCAGCGGCGAACGCTTTTGGCCGTTGAGCAGGCGTGCTCGTCCCAAACAACTGCTGAGCCTCGTTTCCGATAAGACTCTGCTCGAACAGACGTTGGCGCGTCTTGAAGGCCTTGTTCCGAATGAACGCATTTTGGTCCTGACCAATGCCGAACAGGAAAGCGCCGTTCGCAAATTGCTTGGGAATTTTCCAAAAGAAAACATCGTAGCTGAACCGGCGAAACGCGACACCGCTGCCGCGGTCGCGCTCGGCACGGGTTGGGTCGTGGCTCGCGATCACGCAGCCACGATGCTCGTTCTTCCCGCCGATCACGTGATCTCCAACCAGGTGGCGTTTCAGGAGACTCTGGCGTTGGCTGCCGACGCGGCCGAAGAGACGGGTGAGCTGGTCACCATCGGGATCAAACCAACCTGGGCATGTCCCGGATATGGTTACATCGAGCAGGGCACGCCCGTCCGTTTGCGAAAGCGGTCCGATGCAGTCCATCGGGTCCTGCGCTTTCGCGAGAAACCCAACCTCGATCTCGCCGAATCATTTTTGCGAAAAGGAAATTTCCGCTGGAACGCAGGTATGTTCGTCTGGTCGGTGCCCACGGTGCTCCGCGAATTCAACCGTCAGGCTCCAGAGTTGGCGGATTTCATTTCACAACTACGAGCTCCGAAAAATTTTGAGAAAGCGTTGCGTGAACGCTTCAGCAAATTGCCACGGATCTCCTTTGATTACGCGATCATGGAAAAGGCGGACCGCGTCCTTGTGGTGGAAGCCAGTTTCGACTGGGACGACATCGGAAGCTGGAGAGCGGTGGCGAACTATTTTGAGAAAGACAATCAGGGAAACGCCGCGAACTGCGCTATCACCGCGCTCGATTCCAGCCACAACATCATTTTCGAGGAGGGAGGGACAACCATCGCACTGCTTGGAGTCCATGATCTTATTGTGGTGCGGACAAAAGACGCGCTTTTGGTATGTCACCGGCATGAAGCCGAAAAGATCAAGAACCTGATCGGCAAGCTGCCGCCAGAGGTGCAATGAGTAAACGCGCGATGCAGCCGATTTTGGCTCTCGACTTTGGACGGGCGCGCATCGGAGCAGCAATATCGGATGAATTGCAGTTTCTGGCGCATCCGCTTGAAACCATTCCAGCAGGTGAACAGGCACCGTCGCGTGTGGCGGAGATCGTCCGTGAAAGAAACATCGATCATGTCGTAGCCGGTGTTCCCCGCCGGATGAATGGCCAAATCGGGCCAGCCGCGACTGAAGTCCGTCAGTTTGTAGAAAAATTGCGGGCCATTTTGCCATGCCCGGTCGTTACGTGGGACGAACGACTGACAACCGTCGCAGCCCAGCGCGCATTGCATGAGGCAGGCAAGAACACGCGGGAAACCCGAGGCTATATCGACCAAGTAGCAGCTCAGATGATTTTGCAGAGCTACTTGGATCGACGGGCGGCGAACGTTCGACCGCAGAGTGATCCGTGATCGGTATAATTCTGCCACCAATCACTGATCACGACCATTGCCATGTCCCGACGGCTAAAGCTGATCATCGCGTACGACGGCGTGCTGTTCGCCGGTTGGCAGAGCCAGTCTCACCGCAATACAATCCAGGATCATGTGGAGCGCGCGTTTGAGCGTGTGCTCGGGAAAAAGGTGCGCGTTCACGGCGCGGGACGAACGGACGCGGGCGTCCATGCGCTTGCGCAATGCGCGCACGCCGATCTTCCCAACGACCGCTTGTCAGCCGCACGTTGGACCGAAGCCCTCGACGCATTGTTGCCTCCAACTATTCGTGTTCTTCGCTGCCAATACGTGTCGAATGATTTTCACGCACGGTTTTCGGCAAAGGGAAAAATTTATCGTTATAGAATCTGGTTGGCTACCGTTTTGCCTCCATTCGACTACCGTCGAGCTTGGCATATCGCACGTCCGATCGACCTTAACATTCTGAAGCGGGCGGCCAAACAGTTTGTCGGCACTCATGATTTCATGGGATTCGCTGCCAACCGCGGAAAGTCCGGTCGCCGCGACGACATGCACTCGTCCCGTGGCGAGCAGGAAAAGAGTACCGTCCGCACAATTTATTCGGTCCGTATCCGGAAAGAAGGTCCGTGTCTGACAATTGAGTTCCACGGCGACGGCTTTCTCTACAAAATGGTGCGATTAATCGTGGGCTCCCTAGTCAAATGCGCGCTCGGCAAAATGCGCATCGAGGATGTCGCGGCGCGGTTGGACTCCGGTCAGATGGGCCCAACGCGTTTTGCAGCTCCCGCCGAAGGTCTATTTCTGGTTCGCGTGCGCTATTGACCCGAAAACAAACAATTGTTTTGCGCAGAATTAAACAGTCGGTTCTACGAGTTTCCAGCGTGCCAAACGGAAACGCAATGCGGTTGCCAGGCAACCGAGACCATAGCGCAAACTTCTGCGAAAATTGATCGATGATGCTTCGGGCATGTAGCGCGCGGGACAGGTCACTTCGCCGATCGCGCAGCCGAGCGCGATGATTTGCGCAAGAACCTGGTTATCGAAAACAAAATCGTCAGAATTTCGTTGCAACGGCAGGCGCTCCAACAAATCGCGCGAATAGGCGCGATAACCAGTGTGATATTCCGAGAGCTTTGCGCCGATGAGAACGTTTTCTGCAAGCGTCAAAAAACGGTTTGAGACGTATTTCCACAAGGGCATACCACCACGCAGCGCTCCGCCGCCCAGAATACGCGAACCAAGTACACATGGGTAAAGTCCGCTTCCTACGAGCGCCGCCATCGCGGGGATTAATTGCGGCGTGTACTGATAGTCGGGATGAATCATGATGATAATGTCCGCGCCTGCAGCTAGTGCGAGGCGATAACAGGTTTTTTGATTTGCGCCGTAGCCGCGATTTTCGGGGTGAACCTCGACCTGGACTTGTTCAAGTGTCCGCGCGATCGCGACGGTATGGTCGTGGCTTGCGTCGTCGACGACGATGACAAGATCGACAATCCCCTGCGCCATCACTTCATCGTAGGTGCGTTGCAAAGTGCGGGCGGCGTTGTAAGCGGGCATTACCACCACAATTTTCTGGCCGTTCAGCATCGTCGTACAAGGCGTCTCATAAATGTCATTCTGAGCGAAGCGAAGAATCTCGGATTGCTTTCGAGCATTTTGCTAGCAATACACAGAGATGTTTCGCTTCGCTCAACATGACAGACCAGTTATAGGTCGTCGCAACCGAATATCCGCTGAACTGCCACCTTGCAAACACCATGATTATTTTTTACGACCCGTCCTGTTTGGAATATTCCGCGCCTAGCCATCCTGAGCGGCCAGCCAGAGTCGCCCGCAGTGTTCCATTACTAAAAGAGCGACATCCTGACTGGGAATGGCGCATTCCCGAGTCCGCTAGTGAAGCGGCCGTGTTGCGGGCGCATTCGCGCGATCACCTGGAAAAGATCAAAAGCTCCACGCGTGACTTCGATGCGGACACTCCCGTTTACCCAAAGATCTACGAACACGCGCTGCGTTCTGCCGGCGCGGCGATCGAAGCTACGCGTGCAGCGCTGCGTAGTGAGCGCGCATTCACCCTTATGCGGCCACCCGGGCATCATGCGACCCGAGATCGGGCGATGGGATTTTGTTATTTTAATAACGTTGCCATAGCCGCACTCGATGCGCTGGCTGTGGTCCCGACGAGTCAGGAGGACGCCGGTCAGCCGGGGGCGAGGTCCCCAGCTACAACAAAGCCGCGCGTTGAGCGCGTTGCGATTTGGGATTTTGATGCGCATCATGGCAATGGGACCGAGGCGATCATCGCGCACAAC
>QHRI01000195.1:3477-5519 GCA_003221375.1 Verrucomicrobiota bacterium | reverse complement strand
GAGGCAGGGGTCAACGTCCCCGGCTACAGTGCCGCGAAATACGTCGCGGCGGTTCAAGATTACGCGCGCCACCATTTCGCGACGGAGGCAATCGTCATCAGCGCGCAACTGGAAAGCGAACTAGTTGATCTTAGCGAGCAGGACGCTCTGGATTATCTGCGTGGTCTGGGTGTGAAAGATACCGGCGTGCACGCATTGATCCGGGCCGTTTATCACTTGCTTGGACTGCGCACGTTTCTTACCACAGGCGAAAAAGAGTCGCGTGCGTGGACCATTCACGCTGGCGACAAAGCAGCGACCGCCGCCGGAACCATCCATTCCGACTTTGAGCGCGGTTTCATCGCGGCAGAAACAATTTCCTATGATGACCTCATCACCGCCGGTTCCCTGGCGAAAGCTCGCGAAACAGGAAAAGTCCGACTGGAAGGGAAAGACTACGTTGTACGGGACGGCGACGTGATTTCGTTTCGGTTCAATGTGTGAGCCAATCACTCCCTTCCGCTTCCTCTTTGTCTTACTCTAGGCCGCTCAGGTTAAGAGGAACATCATCATCACAGTTCGTACAGAATACGACCGCAGTTTTCGCAACTCACAATCTCTTTCCCGGCTCTGGCTTGCGCCGCCGTCGCGCTCGTTACCTTCATATGGCACCCTGTGCAGACGCCATGCTCGATTGCGACGATAGCGGCGTCGCCTTTGCTCTTAAAAAGACGTTCGAAAAGCCCAAGCAAATCCTCATCGATTTTTCCGGCTAATTCTGCGCGTTCCCTGGTCAATTCTTCCAGTCGCGACTGTAACGCTCTCGATTTTTCATCCAGATCAGCTGTTTGCCGTGCGACCGAATCGTTAACAGCAGCCGCTTTCTTTTCTTCTTCAGCCAGGTCGGCCTTAATTTTGTCAAGCTGCACCATCAGCTCGAGCTCTTCATCCTCGATCTTGCGAATTTCATTTTCGTATCGCTCGATTTCGTGGCCCAGCGCCTGAAATTCGTCGTTCTTGCGCGTCTGATACTGCTGAGTCTTGAAACGCGTGATGGACTCCGTGCGTGTCCCCACGTCGAGCTCAAGCTTCTTCCGGTCTACTTCGACTTGGCGCGCCTTGTGTTTCAGGGCATCAACCGCACTCGCGCTTGCTGCCAGCTGTGCTTCAAGACTCGTCCGCCGTAGTGGCACGGTCTCGATCTCGGTCTGAATTTGCCTGATCTTCTGGTCGCGATCTTGAAGGACGAGAAGTTGTTCCAGTTCGGGATGCACGAGCGCACAACGTATTGATTCAGCGAAGCCCAGTCAATCGCTACGGAGACAGCCGTGGTTAATCGCTAGTGAGTGGCAGCGTGCTCTCCTTGATCAAAGGCTTCCAACACCTGTTCGGGCCGCGCACGCACAGCGATGTTTTCGGTAAGGTTTACCCAGCGAATTATTCCGCTCGAATCAATGAGAAACTCTGCCGGGCGAGCGATGTCCGTGCCCTTGGAACCTGCACCGCGATGCAACAGATCGTAATGACGAATCACTTCCGTCCTGGGATCGGACAGGAACGTGTAGGTGTAGCCAAGTTTTTGGCGTTGGCGCCGGTTAATTTCCGGGCTGTCCACACTGATCGCGACCACCTGAATCCCGCGTGATTCAAGGTCCGGAAGCTTTTGCTGAAAACTCCGCAACTCGGAGTTACATAATGGTCACCAGAAACCGCGATAAAAAATCAGCGCAACGGCTTTGGATCTGCTGACGAGAGCCTGAATAGACACGTCCTTCCCGTCTTGATCCAACAAATTGAACTCAGGCGCTTTTTGTCCGATCCGCGGCGCGCCAGTCGAAGGCGGGAGCTGTCGCAGTGCGTAGAAGAATATGTAAGAAAACAAACCCAGCATCACTATCCCCAACGTGGCCAAAACTGGACCGAAGATTTTGCCCCGATAAACCCGCGGTTTGCCAAACGCCCGAAACAGACCCAGGACGAGCAGAACTCCGCCTACAGCAAACAACAAAAGATTCGCCCACGGGAAATCGCGCGTGATTGGGAACTGAGCGAAGAATGTGTAG
>QHRI01000195.1:0-3432 GCA_003221375.1 Verrucomicrobiota bacterium | reverse complement strand
CGCCGATGATTTTACCGGCGGTTTCAAAGCTCGGACTGACCAACTCCAGCGGTGCGGCTACACCGGAGAACGCGACGATTGCAGAGATCACAACGAGGATCACGCTCTCGCCGACAATCAGACCCGATGCAAGTAGCACGCCCAGCTGCTTCGTCGCCTCCGGGTGCGTGCTGCGGTTGGCTTGCTTGTCGAAAAACCATCCAACCACCGCGCCGACCACGACCATTAGTGTACTCTGCGTAGGCAAATAAATTCCCAGGCCCACGGCTAACGGGGGCACGCGCATGTGTCGTGTCGTGCGCGCGAGAATTTCATCCAGCAGAATAATAAAAAGCCCGATGAGTCCACCCGTCCGAATCAGACCCCAATCGATATCAGCGGCGATGACGCCTTGCGCGAGTGACGAGATTAGTCCGGCCTGAGGCGCTGGCAGTGGATTGGGACGCAGCTCGGCGCCAGGCGCGCCCATGAAGCCATAAGCATGATTCATCAGATCAAGGACCGGCGGAATCACAAGTGCGCCCGCGATGACACCGATCACGAGCGCCACCTGCTGTTTCCATGGTGTCGCATCGACCAATTGGCCGGTCTTGAGGTCCTGCAAATTATTGTTCGCGATTGCCGCAACATTGAAGATCACGGCAGTAGTAAAAAGCGCGAAAGCCATCAGCGACTTGTTCGCATCAGGTGATACATATGGCTTAACGCCCAGCACAAGCAGCAAGGCAGCACCGATCACCACCAGAATGCCAATTCCTGACAACGGGCTATTCGAAGAACCGATTAACCCCGCCATGTAACCGCAGACGGCGGAGACGAAGAAACTCATCAAGACAACGTAAGCGACTCCACCGATGACCAGAGTTGTCACATGCGCGCCCAGGCCGCTCTCATTGCCGAAATAAGCGAGGATCCAGCCAATCGGCAGCATGCACCCCAACGTGACGAGACCGACGATACCGATTGGAATGTCGCGCTCGGTAATTGGGAGCGTGTCGCTCTTGCCAGCCTTACGTGCGCGCGAAGCAGCCATCGCGCTGGCGAGACCACTCGCAACCGGCTTTACCAGTTTTAGCAATGTCCAGATCGCCGACACGCCGATCGCACCGGCGCCGACGAAACGCACTTTGCGACTCCAGGTACTTTGTGCCAGCGCGCCGGCGGCCGTCGTTACATCGTGCGCGAGAGCGGAGTAATGCGGCACACCCCAGCCCCAGCCGATCACTGCGCCTATAAGCATTGCAATACCAACTGAGAGACCAACCAAGTGGCCGATCGCGAGCAGCAAGAAGGACAACGAGAAATCAAACCCGCTCACGGCACCCTTGCGGCCGATTCGGAACGTTTGCGCCACATCGGAAGCGAATATCTGCGTCGCGACGATTATTGCGAAGACCGCGGCAACGATCGATCCCCATAACACGGCCAACAGACCTGCGCGTCCATGTTCGATGTCCGAAGCGTTCTTGGCATCGCCTCCACTGCCGACCTTCAGTACTTCGGCGCAGGCAACGCCCTCGGGGTACGGCAGGTCCGAGCTGGTCACTAACGCACGACGCAGCGGAATTGAGTACATCACACCGAGAATGCCGCCGAGAGCGCAGATCGCGAAAGAGATCCAGAATGGAAAACCGGTCCACCAGCCGATCATAACGAGACCCGGCAGCACGAAGATAATTGACGACAGCGTGCCCGCCGCGGAGGCAACCGTTTGCACAATGTTGTTTTCCTGAACGGTCGCATCGCGGAAACTCCGCAGGATAGCCATCGAAATCACCGCCGCAGGAATTGATGTCGAAAATGTGAGACCGGCTTTCAGACCGCAATACACATTGGCCGCGGTCAATACCAACGTGATGACGACACCTATGATTATCCCGCGAATGGTTAGTTCGACACCCACAGAAAGCGGAGAATAGTCTGTAGTCGCCGAACGGGTCAAGATGCATACCCGCTCATGCGCGATAAATCCAATCCGCGGATCAGAACATCTCTACAGGTGAGCGTTGAACGCTTTGAGAAGTCGTCTGTCTGGCCCGTTCTTCGCCAAGCACCGCGACGCGCAGGTCCCAAATCTCGTCGTCGACCTTGCGGAACGCGGCTTCAGAAAATTCATCAGGTCGTGCAAGTTTTTCTTTGAATCGCGCGACGTTTTTCAAAGCGCGATCGATTTGATCTTGGGGCAACGTCGCGACGATTCGCTGCACGTTCTCAATCTCAGGAATGCGATGACAGATCATTGCCACGTCGTTCCCTGCCGCGATGGCCAGACGTATCGTTTCCTCAAGCCGATATCCGGTAAGAATCGCGCCCATGTCGAGATCGTCTGTCATGACAAGACCACCGAAGCCAAGCTCGTTGCGCAATAAATCGCTAACGATCCGACGCGATAAGGTTGCAGGCGTCTTTTCCGGTTCGAAACAGGGATACCAGCCGTGACAGATCATCATGCTGTCGACGTCGTGGGCAAATTCGCGAAACACGGCGAGCTCATTCGCATCCAGTTGTTCACTGGTGCGATCGATCCGCGGCAATTCGTAGTGAGCATCTGAATTCGCGGCGGAGTAACCCGGAAAATGTTTGCCGCAGCTTGCGATCCCCTGCCCTCTCAACGCGGCGTTGAACACACCGGCATTGCGTATGACCTGCTCAACTGTTTTCCCGTAACAGCGACCGCGCAGAGAATTCTCTGCGTCGTCATCGAAGGAAATGTCCAGGACTGGGCACAAGTCCAGATTGAAACCGAAAAGGCGAAGCAACCGCCCCGTGATGTCGCCATGACGTTTGATAAGCTCCAGGTCATTCCTGTCGCGTAGCTGTTGCGCGTTCGGCGGCTCGTTACCAATCAGCCGGAGACGTGAAACGCGGCCCCCTTCCTGATCGATAGTAATGATGGGCTCGATCTCACTTAAATCGCGGAGATCATCGATCAGCTTCCGCAACTGCGGCGCGCTTTCGATGTTGCGGCCGAACAGAATGAAGGCCCCCGGGTTCACCTTTCGGAACAGCGTGGCAGTTTTTCCATCCAATTCTTTGCCGGGCACACCGGTCATGATCAACTGGCCGAGTAAATCCGCTTTCATGGGCGGCAAAGAGTAACGCCCAACGCTCAACATTCAACGGTATTTGGGTCTGTCATTCTGAGCGAAGCGAAGAATCTCTGATCCGAGATGTTTCGCTTCGCTCAACATGACAGGATACCGGATTGGATGTTGAGCGCCTGCCGCTCCGTAGACTTGCCGAAGGCGGGTTGAGCGTTGAGCGTTGCGCATTGAAAAAGATCGCAATCTACGGCGGCACCTTTGATCCGATCCATCACGGGCATCTGATCGTTGCGCGCGAGGCCCTTGAGAGACTCGGTGCGGAACAAGTGATTTTTATTCCGGCTCGCGTGTCGCCTCTTAGAAAGACCGCGCCCATTGCCAGAGACGA
>QHRI01000194.1 GCA_003221375.1 Verrucomicrobiota bacterium | reverse complement strand
TGCCGAGACGGTCACAGCCGAATGCATTACCGGCGGCGTACCGATCCAAATGATGTCGATATCCGGCAGGGCAAGTAGCTCTGCCCAATTCCGCATCGGAGTAGCCGATGGACAATATTCCTCGCAAAATTTTTCCGAGCTTTCGTAGGTTGAATTGGAGACGGCAACGATCTCGACTTCCGGATGTTTCTTGAGAGCCGGCAAGTGACGCGCGCGAACAATGTTGCCCGCTCCGACGATCCCAATCCGCAACTTATTATTATTTTTGTGCACTGATTACGCGAAATGTTGATCTTGCAGAGTCGACTGGCCTTTGTGCGAGCTAAATTTGACCGCCTTCGGCAGTTGCGCGTTCAACCATGAATTTTTCGACGAGAAAAATTCGGAGCGCGGTATACGAACATCCACTTGACCAGTCAACCGATGCGCGGCAGCTTACGCGCCTGCTTTTGAGGTTATATATGTCCAGAGTTTGCAGCATCACAGGATCGAAAGCCACGCGCGGTAGCGTCATCCACCGACGCGGCCTGGCCAAAAAGAAGGGCGGCGTGGGCCGGCACGTCACGAAAAATGTGCCGCGCGTTTTCGCGCCGAACCTGCAAAGCCAGCGCATTTGGGTGCCGGAGCTAAAGAAGTTTGTGCGCATTCGCGTTACAGCGCGCGGCCTCAAGACGATCAACAAACACGGCGCTTACAAAGCGCTGAAAAAAGCCGGCGCGATTTAAAGCGTTCGTCATGTCGAGCGCAGTCGAAACATCCCGTAAACATACCAGTGGGTAACGCCACGGGATTCCTCGACATCGCTCGGAATGATGAAGGACATGCAACTCACTCTCCTCAAATCGAAGATTCACCGTGCTACCGTCACCGGGGCGAGCCTGGATTATGAAGGCAGCCTGACGATTTCCACCGACCTGGCTGAACTCGTCGGCCTGATCCCGTATGAAAAAATCCTGGTAAGCAATTTGAACAATGGTCAACGATTTGAGACCTATGCAATTTTCGGCGAAGTACGGCGTGGAATCATCGAGCTAAACGGTGCCACGGCGCATCTCGGCAAAATCGGCGACCGCCTCACCGTCATGAGTTTCGCTCGCTGCACACCCGAAGAAGCGGCATTACATGCACCGCGTATTGCAGTCTTGAACGAAAAAAATGAAGTTCTTCGTTACGAAGGGGGCGATTCGGCGCCTTCGCTGAAAATCGTCGGCGAGTAAGGTCCACGCCAAATCGCTAACGCGAATGTTTGTTCAGCCGGTCCAATGGACCCGCGTTCCACTGCTGCTACCGGCGCTTCCGGCGCTACACCTTCCTGCGGCTTGGTTTTTCCTCGTGGAAGATCGAGCGAGCTATCATTGAATTCGATCACGTAGCCTTCGCTAATCAACCAACGCAGATCGGACGCGAGCGCCAGTTTGCGTGGCTCTGCATCTTCAGCAGTAACATCGCCAATCAGCTTTTCAAAAAGCTGTTTACGATGGATTACCGCTGTTCCTGCCAGCGCTTCGAGAATTGCATTTACAGTCGGAGACACGCCAGAATGTTCGTAAACAAAGGCGCGTGTCCGGATTGGCGATACAAACAACATCCCACGCCGATGCCGGAAAACGTGGAGCCCATTGTGTCGAAATCGTCCAGCCAACTCCTGCATCATCCCTGAGGGCGAACGTGTTTCCCGGACCCAGGCATCCTCCACCGCCTGATTGAGTACCCTGTCCGGTGAGTGCCGGCTCAAGACCCCACCGATGGTTGCTTCCTCCTGGCCTTTGATTAATCCCGTCAAGTAATGCGCCCGGAAATGCCGCTCTGCTTCCGTCGCGGAAGAGAATGTTAAAGGAGCTTCTTCATGGCTCGTCGTGTAGGTAACCATCTTTCGAGCTTCTTCTTTCCAGCTTTCAATCAACTTTGCGTCGTTTACGATTTCGATCTGTCGCTGATAATCGGCGAAGCTCATCCGGCGGCTGAAGCGTTGCTCATAGAGGCCACGTAGTTGCGATTGGTAATTGTGATGGTTGGTCGGACCAAGAAGCGTTCCGCTCAACCGGCATCGAGCCACGTTTGAAAAATTGCCCTTGATTGGTTCGGCCTCGATAATGTCCATCCTAAAGAAATCGGACTGAGCGAGGCGGAATGCATTTTGCTCGAGAAATTCTCGATTCAGAGACAACGTCCCATTATCACCAAGCCGATAAAGCGGCGATTCCGCTTTCGCCGTGAGCCGCACTTCGTAGCGTTCAGGCTTTTCAAGGAACAAACGCGCAAGGGCGTACAGAGAATATGCCACCGAACCGGACTTGATTTGCGCGACGACATTTTCGAACGCCGGAGGGTATGGCAGGAAATGAATGATGATCTGCGATGGCGTTCGTGTTACGGAAGGCTGCTCGTCTCGTCCCAGGTGATCTTCCATCCTTCCGCGCCGTGCCGAATGCCGATCTGGCCCGGACCGCTGACGCCTTGCCTCGTGCTTGCCTGCTTTCGTTATTGGCCGTTGGGGGCCCCCTCGCGGTCTATCGGAGCTGCCTGAAAACCGTCTTCCTTTCTGCATCGGCTTGCCCCGATGGTGCCGCGCCGGACGCTCGAGATCGTGCTCGCCTTGCACGTCGGCATAACGCTTTGCCTCGACTGGTTCTTTCACCCAGGCAGGCAGCAGCTTTAGATCCAACAGGTCGATACGCTCGACGGGCGACGATGTCATCGGCTTCATCTACTCGAATGACAAACGGAAGCAAACACGAAGGCTGGAGAAATCTCTAATCCTCGAATCAAGGCAAGCAATCGTGAGACGATCCAGAGATTTGATTGGCTCATTTCCCGTCCCCGCAACGTTCGGCCTGCCCGTCCACGTCGCGGCTTTCCCAGCGGCTCCATTCTCGACAGAGCATCTCCTGAGCGGGCCGAAGGGCTCGAAATGCCAAGAGGTCGATGAGGGCCGGGGTTCGTCCGGAAAATGATTGACAACCTCTTTAATTCATTTACTTGCCATGCTGTGCTCGGGATTGTCCGGCAGCCGCCGGAGCTTTTCCACGCGCGACCAACACAAACCGAACAAATTTTATGGCGGAAAAATCGATCGAAGAGAAAGTTAAGGACATTATTGTCGAGCAACTGGGCGTTAACCCCGAACAGGTTACCCCACAGGCGTCGTTCATTGAGGATTTGGGCGCGGACTCGCTGGATATCGTCGAACTGGTAATGGCATTTGAGGAAGAATTTTCGGTCGAAGTTCCGGATGAAGACGCCGAAAAGCTGCAGACAGTCGGCGACGTAATCAAGTATATCGAAGAGCGCGCCAAGCAGCAGTAATCGACTACTGGCAGATTAACCGATTGAATCGGCGAAAGGGCGGGACGGCGAATAGCCGGATGAGCGGACGCGAGCCAGATCGCCGATTCGCCGTCTAACCGATTCGCCGGTTCGTCACCTGGCGGTTGCCAAGCCCCATAAGGAGTTCACACTAGAGAACGTGGACATGACGCTTCTGGAGCGGCCGCTGTTTTATCTAGGCGGGCACTACGTTACGGCTCTATGCAGAGCGATGTGGTTCGCCGTATTTTCAGTCGCTTCAAGCTCGACAACAATTTCATCGCGATCGTCACGACGATTCTTAGTCTGGCCGCGCTCGTGTTCTTCACTGTCAGCGCGGTCAATGCGGCGGGGGTGCCGCTTTACTGGAACGCGCCCTTGCCAGGAATTACGCTGAGTCTTTTACAAATTTTTCTCCTAATCGCGCTGCTCATCGGGGTTTTCTGGGTCTCATCTCGCACAAAACGTTTCCTCTTCACTACCTTGCTGGCGAGAAGTGGACTCGATCGCGCTCTGCAGCACGCCATTGCGCAAATCGTCGGCTACGCGGTGTTGATCATTGGGATCGTCGTTGTTCTGGACAATGCCGGCATCCATCTCGGAGCACTGACGGTATTCGCCGGAGCGGTTGGTGTAGGTGTGGGATTTGGTTTGAAAAACATCGCAAGCAATTTCATCAGCGGCCTGCTCATTCTTGCCGAGCGACCTATCACGATCGGTGATCGCATTGAAGTCGCAGGGATCACTGGCCAAGTGAAGCAAATTCGGGCGCGTAGCACGGTCATCATGACCAATGACGGCATCGCCATGATCGTGCCGAATGAGAAGTTCATCGATTCGCCAGTCACAAACTGGACCTATAGCGATCCGCGGGTGCGTTTTCGTGTGTCGGTGGGAGTGGCTTATGGCAGCGACGTGAACAAAGTGCGTGAGGCACTCATCGCGGCGGCACGCGAGCATCCGGCCACCTTGAGTGACCCGCCACCAAATGCCTATCTCGAAAAATTCGGCGACAGTACGATTGATTTTGAGGTGATTGCCTGGAGCGAGAAAATGAGTTACAAGCCACGGCGGTTTAAAAGCGAATTGAATTTTCTGATTGAAAAACATTTGCGCGAAGCGGGAATTGAAATTCCAAATCCTCAGCGCGATCTCCACATTCGCGACGGTGTGATCAAGGTGAAAATCGTGTCAGAGCGGGAGACTCGGGAAGGATCAGAGGCTTAGGCGCTCCTCGGCACTTTGTTATCCGAGCCGGGTTGGCCTTGTTTCTCCATGCAGCATGGTAACGCAATCCGGGTTCTACACGGCGTGGTGAAAGTTGTTACGCGCGCTGAGCTGCAAAATTGCGACGTATGGAAACGATCGTTTCACGACAAATGCAAAGATCATCATTACTACGAGATCGTCGAAGAAACCTTGCAAGACGGTTTTGAACATCACTACCTGTTGCTCGAGGATGATTCTGGTAAGGCGCAAGCAATCCAGCCGGTATTCTTTGTTCGACAAAATCTTGTCGAAGGGGTGCCAGGCCAAGTTAGTTCAATCGTTGATCGCGTTCGCAAAATATTCTCGCGCTTTCTAACGATGCGCGTTTTGATGGTTGGCTGCGCGGCCGGCACGGGCGATCTGGCAGCCTGCGATGAGAAAGACGAAAGCTGGGTGACAAATGCGTTGCAAGCGAGCCTTTCGACTTATGGGAGACAAAACAAGGCTTCGCTAATCGTTTTGAAAGATTTCCCGGCGACCTATCGCTCGGAGTTGGAAACGTTTCGGGCAAGCGGTTATGCGCGGATTCCAAGCATGCCGATGACCCGGCTTCCTCTACGTTACAGGAACTGGGACGAATATTTTCGCACACTCAGCAAAGCGACCCGAAAGGATCTGCGCCGAAAATTCCGCAAAGCTGATCGTGCGCCGAAGATCGAGATGGAGATCGTCAGCAACGTCACGGCTGTTGTTGATGAAATCTACCCTCTGTATCTCGCTGTCCACGAGCGTTCGGCACTAAAATTCGAGACGCTGACGAAGGATTATTTTCGCGCAATCGCAGAGCGAATGCCGGACCGAGTGCGCTTTTTTATCTGGCGCCAGCTCGGCAAGATCGTCGCATTCAGCTTTTGCCTCGTCTGCGGCGACAAGATTTATGATGAATGCATTGGACTCGACTACAACGTCGCGCTCGGCTTGCATCTTTATTTTTACACGCTGCGCGACATCATCTCCTGGGCGCTTGAGCACGGTTTGAAGTATTACTATAGCAACCCGCTTAACTACGAACCGAAGCTGCATTTGGATTGCGAGCTTGTGCCGCTCGATCTGTACGTCATGCACACAAACCCCCTGCTCAATCCAATCTTTCGCCGTCTCATCAAATATCTCGGGCCGACGCGTCACGATCCTGTTTTGCAGCGATTTCCCAATGCCGATCAGCTCTGATGGAGCTACGAGCGCCCGGTCGCAAGGCCTTGCTGTTTGTCATTCCGACCGAAGTGGAGGAATCTCCAGCCTTTCGTTTCGCTTCCCGCGTAGTTTTCAGAAAATTAGAGATGTCTCGACTTCGCTCGACATGACAAACGACGGAAAAAAACAAATCCAAAATCGACCTTCCGGTTTTGGCAGTCCCTGGTTGCAGCTTGCTCTCAGCGTTGCGTGCGTGCTCGCATCCGAATTTCTGTTGAAGCGCGGTGCGACAGAAGTAGCAAACACCGACAGCGCATGGTCCTGGACCGGCGTTAATGGTTTGGCTTCGCCGCTGGTGTGGTGGGCGATTCTTCTCATCATCGCCAGCTTCAACAGTTGGCTTTATGTGCTGAGATATATTCCAATCACGATTGCTTTTCCTCTGTCCCGCGTAGTCGATATCCTCGTGCCGCTTGGCTGTTGGATTTTTCTAGGCGAATTGATTTCGCCGTTGCGCTGGTGCGGCATCGCGTTGGTTGTTGCCGGGTTAGCGTTGGTTGCGAAACCAATCGCGCAAATCGAGGAACGCTTATGAGCTTTCTCGCTTTCTTTTTCATCGTTGTTTCTCTGTTAAGCTTCGTCGTGGCTCAGCTCGTCCTGAAGCGAGCGATGGTGGCCACGAGAGCGAGTGGGTTTCGGAACGCCCGGTTTGTCTGGAAGGTTACCACTGGCGTTGTTCTGATGACGATTTCGTTCTTTCTCACCCTTGGACTGCTGCAGCGATTCGACCTGAGTTATCTCTATCCATTCCAAGGTTTGAGCGTGATCTTCATCACGCTGATGGCAGCGGCCGTGCTAAAGGAAAAGCTAAACCTGCGACTGGGGATTGGCGCGTTGTTGATCAGCGTTGGGATCGTACTCGTTTCGCTCAGCTAGCAATAGAATGTAGGGCAACCGCTTCGGTTGCCGTCCCGCGATTTAGCAAGCAGCGCGCTCGCCTTGTAGACGCACTCCAAGATTCATGCGCCGATCAGCAGTGGCCACAGTTTTTCTAACGTTGCCAGATTGATCGCGCAGATCCGGTCGGAAGCCGGCAACTGGACTTTCGGATGATCGAATTCTGCGGCAAAGCGCTGTTTGAAACGCGCATATTTTGGCGGTGAATAGGCGCCACAAATATCGCCTCCGATAATCTGGGAGGAGCCGCGCAATTTTCCGAGCGCCCATCCAAGATCTGTAATCGTGAAGCGCCCAGCCTCCCAATTCGTCACCGCCTCGCTAGCGCGGAGGCAGTCAAGATCGATGGTAACGTAAACATTTTCCCCGTGAGCCGTTTCTAAAAATCGCTCAAAGTGCCCGCGCCAATTATCATACAAGATTGCGCCTCGGCGTCCTCGATCTTTCGGAGGACGCTGATCTGCCCAGGGATGAACGTCCAGAACGCCCGCACGTTCGGCGCGACGATTGCCGAAGAATTGGTGGGGCCACCAGCATTCGAAGTTTCCGCAACCCCAGACACTCACTCTTTGGACGTTTGATAACTCCAACGCGCGATTGACCCAACCGCCGCATCCCCACTTCGGGGGACGCACATCCCAGTCCGGATGATTATCGAACGAGACGAGAATAATCGGTCCGGCAATGCGACGCAGTCGCAGCGCCGTCAAATAGTGAAAGTCGCCCGATCCATAGAGCAAAAACGGGGACGCGAGATGGGCCTCGTGCTCGCGATAAAAGTCGGCGACCAAGCGTGGCGGCGCTGAAAAGCGCAGCCGCGGTCCCCATGCGCGCGCGTCAATGACAGGAAGACCCAACGGGCCCTTCCACGCGTCATCCAAGTTGAGATGAAGAGCGCGGCCGAGCAAAAATTAATTGTGCGTTTGCCGAAGAGTCTCAACGTCGCTTGCTTTGGCGATACGCAGATTTTCTTCGGCCTCTTTGTAATCGGGATTGAGACGCAATGCTTCACCAAATTGGACAATGGCCTGAGAGATTTGACCCTGAGCCAGGTAAAGCCTGCCTAAACTATTATGAGCAACTGCCAGCTTGGAATCCGCGCCGAGCGCTGCGGAATAATGCATCTTGGCTACCTCAAGATTACCCTTTGCAAATAACGCGTCGGCCAGTTGCAGTTGGGCATCCACATGATCGGGTTTGAGCTGAATGACCTGCCGCAACTCGCTCAAGGAATCGTTTCCTTTTCCGGCCGAGGCGAGGAATAACGCATAATTGTAATGCGCCTCGGGGGAATCCGTCAGGAGACGCGCGGCTGCTTCATACTGAGGTCCGGCTTCGTCTCCGCGTCCGATCCGCTGAAGCAAATTGGCGTACCTCAAATGGAACTCACCATCGTTTGGCTCAAGCCGCAACGCTTCTTCCATGTGTGGCGCGGCCTCATCAAACTTGGCCTGCGCCATCAGGGCCACAGCAAGATTCATATGCGATTTCGGAGCAGAAGGATTGAGACGAAGCGCGATTTTATATTGTTCTTCCGCCTCCTGCCATCGGTTCTCTTTTTGCAGCGCCACGCCATAATCAAAATGCTGTTTTGCGCCGGCAGGCACATCCGCAACGAGCCATGCCCGCCGTTGGATTTCCGGCACATTAAGATGTGTTTGCCAAAACCAGAGCGCACCCAACGGCACGACGAACACCGCCACCCATTTTAAGCCGTGCCAGGCCCAGCTTGGGAGAATGCCGCCCAGCGATACATCTGCAGTGCCACCGCTTAGCCCAAGCGATTGGCGAGTGGAGCGTTCCCGAACTTTCCAAATAAATCCATCGTAATAAAAATGCAGCAGCGTGGATGCCGTGACCACGCCGGTGAGGATGCGTTTAATGTTCTCCATTCCAAGGTGCGCATTGAAATAAGCAACTGAGCCGTAGGCGAAAACCAAGCCGACATAAAGTCCGATGAGCGAGCCGCTGCGTCGGAACACGAAGCGCATGAATCCGCCGATGTTGCTGTCTTTCTCGACGCGATTGCGATTGTAGATCCAGACCAGCGAGAGGTACTGCACGTCGTGAAAAACTTCGAACAGCGCAATGCCTACGATAATGTTCGCGACAAGATTATTACAGTACCACCAAAATGCGATGCTCGTAACAAGCAGAGCCAATTTCACGGGATTGGGCCGGTGCCCTACAAGCCACATCCGTCCGAAGTGCAGGATAAAAAGCCCCGAAACGACGATCGCCACCAAAAGAATCAGCTGTTGGCTGTGATGAATTATTGACGCCGGGATAAACGGCCCGCCACACATATAGTACGTGTCGAGCGTATCGCTCAGCCGGTATGGCGAAAGCGCTACCGCTGTCGCAAACCAGATAATGCACATCGCGAAATCGAGGCGGCGTGTGAGTGCATCGAATGTTCCTGTTTTGGCGTCGTATATGCGACAGAACCCATAGGTTTGCATCAGGCCGTGCCAGACGCCCCAGAAGAAAACGACAAGCAAGATTCCTTTCAGGTCCCACCAAAAGAAGGCGGTGCACACGGCGAGAAGAAACAACGGCGCAAGAATGAATCGCCATTTGAAGCGCTCGAAC
>QHRI01000193.1 GCA_003221375.1 Verrucomicrobiota bacterium | reverse complement strand
CCACGGCGGTCCCGGAGATGGCGGGGCACCCGGACTTGCAGCTGCCGCAGCAGGCGTCCCTGGTGAAGGCGAAGCGATACCCGCACCTGGAGCTGCTGCCGCAGGTGCCTTGGGCGGCGGCGAGCTCGAAGAAGCCGCGCTGGCTGGCGGCTTCGACGCAACAGAACCGGGCGACGCTGCGGTAGAAGGCGGTGGACTGGCCACCTTTGCCGAGACTGCGGCCCCGGAAGAGACCGCCGCTCCTTGAGGCGCGGGACTTGCACCGCCAGCAGGTGAAGGACTTTCCTCTTCCTTTGGCGCGCGTGCACCAATGTTCGCAAGGTCCTGTCCCATGCGCATCTTCCCAAGAAAAACTGGGCGATCGAAAATGTAATCACGCGGCGCACTCCGGCGATCGCCCCATTTTCGCTCGATATCGGCACCCGCATAATCGGCGCGGACCTGTTCACTGTGACAATAGATGCAGCCGTTCGCAGCGTAAACATGCGCGCCCTGCTGAACCATTCCCGATTGCGGCATCGGATAGATATCTGTGCCTTCCTCGTCAGACTGAGGACTGAGGTGTCCGATTTGCCAATTAGGAATCACCGTTAATCCCACCCAGGAGAACGCAAACGTCCCGAAAATTCCGAGAAAAAGAGGGGCGAGTCCTTTCATTAGTGTGCTACTTCAGCTCCTTCTGCTTCAACTGGATTAAGAAATGTGGGCACAGTCGCTTTCCGGCCCAGACCGAAAAGCATCAATCCAAAGTGATACGCAAAGATGAAATGCGACACTGTCAGCAAAATGCCGGATAAGCTACGCCCGCGCAGGTAAGGCAACACCGATTCGACGCTTTCACTGAAAGCGAGCGAGGGATTTTCCGTGCTCGCGCCTTGCGTGAAACCGCCGGCGAGAAGCATGAGCGTCATCAATCCAATGCCGTAAGCCGATGCCCAAAAATGCAGTTTAATCAGCGACGCATACCGCCACTCGCGTCCAATCAGTCGCGGCACGATGTAGTACATTGAGCCGAAAATCACCATCGTGAAAAATGCGTAAAGACCGAGGTGCGAATACGCGATGCTTGCCTGGGAGAAGTTGACGTAGCGGGCCACCGAGCGAAGCGAAATCAAAACACCAACCAGACTAAAAACGGTGTAAGACATCGCGCCGAACACAGTAAAACGCAGCGTCGGGCTGTAACGCATCAGCGGAAAATAGCCCTGCATCGTCATGTGATGATTGAGTCCCACGGTCGCGACGGGAATTAGCGTGAGGATCGTGGCTGCAATGCTGGCCGTGACCATCCAGGCCGGGAACGGTCCATCAACCAGGCGCTGCATTCCGGTCCAGCTCGAGAACAGTGCGTAGCTCCAGAAGCCGATCGCTGCCAAATGATAACTGTACACCGGGCGCCCAATCACTTTGGGAATCATGTAATAGGCCGTGCCGAGACCGATCGCGCCGAACCAAAGAAAGAGCAGGTTATTCGCGTACCACCAGCCGACAGCAGCCTGCAACACGCCCTGCACCGGGACAACGAAGAGCATTAACTGGCCCGCCGCGTAAAGCCACGGAAACCACAGGAACGCGGCGAGCAAATACCACTGCGTAATATAAATTTGTTCGCCGCGCCGAAACCGAAACATCAACACCGCCCAGGAAGCAACAAGCGTATAAGCGACAAAAAGAATAATCGCAGCATAGCTGGGAAACTCGAGCCATTGATAACCAGTGCTATCGCCGAGGAGAATTCCACCTACACCCAAGAGGACGCCCAAGTTCCAAAATCCAGCACCCGTAACCAGAAGCAGCGGATAACGCAGGACTGTGCGGCATAGTCGCGCCATTAGCCAAATTGCGGTGCCCATCCCTGCCATCGATGCCCAGCCGTACACCATCACGTTCATGTGTGCGGGGCGCATGCGTCCCCATGTGAGGAAACTGATGTCAGACAGCAAATCCGGCATGTGCAGCTTGAACGAAACAAATCCGGCGAGCAGCGTGCCGAGGATTAGCCATGCCACCGCCGAAGTGTAAAAGATCAACACCGGTACGCGTGTCGAGGCGTCAATCAGAGCGCGTTCGAACTGCTCCGTATCAACGGCGGCGACGGAAACAGACGGTTCTTTAAGCGGGATTCCGGCAGGATTCATGGGCTGTTAGCAGGACTTGGTGAAGTTGGCGCCGCGGAAGCGGCCGGAGACGGCGATGCTTGGGCTGGCGATGAAGACGGCGGACTAGAGGCCGCCGCTCCTTGCGGCGCGGCAGACGCAGCCGCTTGAGGTGATGCTTGTGCGCCGCCTGGCTTCGGAGACGTAGCAGAAGCCGGGGAAGCAGTAATCGCGGGAGCGCTTGCGGTTGCTTGCGCCTGGGGCGTAGCAATCGGACCCGCTGGAGCAGGCGTTTGCTTCGCCAACTCGGCAACCGTCAACTCCATGGCGTGCTCGATCGGAATCCGAGCGACGCCTTTATTTTTGTCAACCCAGGCGTAAGTCGTCAACGCCTTGTCGGCTTCCTCGCGCAGCGTCGTCAAATTCTCAATCCGCTTCTTGGCGCGCGCTTCTTCGTAATCGGTTCCACGCGGCGACGGTCCGATGATTGCGAGCACAATCACCCCAAAAAGCGCAAAGAGTAGCACGATCCCGAACCACGCCGACAAAGGAGCGCGCGCATGAGCAACTTGACGAAGCGATTCGGTCTCAGCCATCTCAGTTCACCAGGTTCAAAGATTCAATCAGGCGCGGATCGCGAACTGGAAAGAGAGAAGTCCGCGGCACAATTCGCAGATAAACGAAGCCGAGAGTGGCTCCGATGGCGATGAGAGAAAGCAAATCCCAAACGCTGACGTGCACGCCCGTACCGTGTAACGCGGGCAAAACAATGATGTACATGTCGAGCATTTGCATGCACACAATCCATCCCGCGACCATGCAAAGACGACGCGGTTCTTTCTTAACCGATTGCATGAGCAGAATCGGAAAAGAGATAAAGAAGCGTCCAACCACGAGCAGCGTGCTCAGCGCCCACCATGATTCAGTGTTTCGGGTAATAAAGAATTGGGTCTCCTCGGGAATGTTCGCATACCAGATGAGCATGTACTGGCCGAAGCCGATGTAGGCCCAGAAAATGGTGAAGGCCAGCATCCATTTTCCCATGATGTGGTAATGCTCAAGCGTGATGACACCGTTCAAATATCCAGCCCGCCGCAGTGCGGTGATGACCAGGACGAGCAGCGACATCGAACTCCCTGCCGCGCCGGCGAAGATGTAGACGCCAAACATGGTGGAAAACCAGTGATAGTTCAGGCTCATCAGCCAATCGAACGCACCAAACGTGAGACAAAGCGCGAACATTGGCAGGCTGATAAACGCGACCTTGCGCATCAAGATGGTGAACCGCGGATTCCCATCCTTGTCCTGGTTTACCGATAACCGGCGTAAAACGAGCGCTGCGCAAAGGAAAAAGCCGAGAAACACGACGGCGCGGATCAGAAAGAAAGACCAATTGAGATAGGCACGCTTCGCATCCAGCGAATGTTCGACACCGGGCGGAATATCCATCCACGAATACAGATGGCGTCGAAGGAGAAGGATCGGCACAAAAAGGATCGCCAGCACCACCAGCAACACTCCAATGTTTTCCAACTGTCGCCGCACCACCACTGACCAGTCGGAATCGGTGGCATGGTGCACAATCGTCCAGAAAAAGCAGCCCGCGCAAAGCGTAAAGAAAAATGCGAACGCAAAGAGCCAGGAATAACTGAATTGATGCGGATTTAGAAATGCGCCAACGACGCAAAGTGCCAGCGCCACAATGGCAGTTAATCCCAGGATCGACGAGAGACCTGTAAAGCGGCTGCTCTCGAAATATTCGCCTTCGGGTTTTGGGGCAGTGTGGGAACGCTCGCTCATTTTGCTGCAGCCGGCGGCGGTGACGCCGGTTTCTCCAGTTCTGCGCGCCGATCCTCAGGAACATCGACCACCGTTGCGTTTTGGCTGCGCTGTAACGCGCGCAGGTATGCAATGATCGCCCAGCGATCAGCCACGATGATGTTTGGCCCGTAGGCCATCATTGTGTTTTTGCCATTCGTAATGGTATTGAAAATCTCGCCATCAGACATTTTGCGGATTCGTTCATCTTGAAGCGAAACGACAGTCGCAAGTCCGTACTGTTTGGTGATCCCGTTGCCTGCAGCAGTAGCCCCGTGACACATCACGCAGGTGATATTGAATCGCTGTTGCCCGCGCTGCATCAACTCAGGCGTGACTGGAACTGGAATTCCTGTTCCCCAGCGGTCGCCCATTTTGCCGGTGTTGAAGTAATCAGTGCCGGAACCAAAATCAGCGCGCGGGTGAGACCAGGGGCCCACGTCCGCCCCCGGTTTCCAGGCTAGTCCGAACTTTGGCATCTCATAGCCAATCGGCACCGTACCCGGGACCGGCAGACGTGGCCCGCGTCCATCCGCAAAAAGACCGAGCGGTGCCTGCGCACGAACCTTCATCTGGCGCACCATATCCGGGAAAACCTCGGTCGGCGGAGCGGTACTCTTCCGCCCGCGAAATCCAAGCACCGCGAGGATCGCGATCCCGCACAAAATAAAAATCACTAGGAAGCCGCGCAACATATTCAGTCCTCGTGCACGATGGTGATGTGTTCGCCGCCGCTTCTTTCCAACAATTCACGAACACCGTTTTCAGTGAACCGTGGATCGCGCGATTCGATCGCAAGGAAAAATCCGTCGTTGCTGACACGGATGAACCGCTCCCAATTGAACATTGGATGATACCAGCGGGGCAATCCGTTCATGCCAAGCATCGAGAAGAATGCGGCGAATGCTCCGAAAAGGACCGTCAGTTCAAACATGATCGGGAAAAACGCCGGGACCGTCCAAAAATTCCAAGGCTTGCCGTGCACATCCAGCTGATAGAGAATCGATGACGGCCCAAATTCGACGAGGGCGGCGGTCAGTAAACCGGTGACGCCACCGAACAAAACCCAACCGCTCAACCACGATTTTCCCAACCCCATCGCGTCGTCCATTCCGTGGATTGGAAACGGGGAGTAAACGTCCCAGCGTTTGAAGCCAGCATCACGGACATGTTTGGCTGCTTCGTAAAGGGCAGCCGCGCTGGGATATTCCGCAGCCATTGCGTACACTTTGTGACCGGCAGGAGTCCTCATCATCGCGCGGGCTCCTTTCCTGTAGCGCGCCCGCCATAATGCGGGTCCGCCTCCGGCACTGCCGTTTTTACCTCTGACATGGCAATCATCGGCAGAAATCGGATGAATAGCAGGAACAGCGAAGTGAAAATTCCGATCGTGCCGATATAGGTCCAAATGTCTACCCACGTCGGGTGAAACACTCTCCAGGACGATGGCAGAAAATCGCGGA
>QHRI01000192.1 GCA_003221375.1 Verrucomicrobiota bacterium | reverse complement strand
AATCGAGATTGAAAACCTGATCGTCGGGTCGCAGGAAATTTTCGGGATGCCGATGGCATTCGAGGCACCACGCCATGCTGTGAGGCTTGGCCAGATACACCGTCGACATATGATTGACGGGGCCGTGACAACTGGCGCAACTTATGCCGCGGTTCACGTGCGCCGCGTGATTGTAATAAACGTAGTCGACGGTGCGATAGATCCACACCCATTCCACTGGGTTGCCCGTTTTCCAGCTCGCACGCACCGGCTCCAGCTTCGGATTGTCTTTTTGCACCTGTGTATGGCAATTCATGCAGGTCTGGGTATTCGGCACATTGGACTGCGCCGCCATTTCCACAAAGCTGTGGCAATAGCGGCAATCCATTCCCAGTTGCGTCACATGGATGTCGTGCGGAAACGGCACTGGCTGGATCGGTTCGTAGCCGATCTTTGTATACTTTGGTGTCGCGTAATACCAGGTCGCTGCGGTCAATCCGCAGACCGCAATGATGCCGCAGATTACCAGTTTGAGCGGTATCCAGTTGGTCCAGCGTGGAAAGAAGTTGGCCATGGAATATCACGCAAATGCGGCTTCGCTGGACAACACCAGCCGCCACAACAACTCAATGTTGAAATCAAAATGTGCTGCGTTCAGACGGTCCAAAAGGGTTAACGTTTCTTCGCCTGAGGGGAAACCATGATTCTATAAATCTGTCCGGCGGTAGCAAAATAAAATTCATCATTCAATTTCATGCCGATAAAAAGCGTTCGCCTGTCCGATACAGAAAAGCGAACAATTGGCAAAACTGATGACGACAAAAGTTCGGCGGCACGTCAAGCCTGGAAGCGTGCCGTTGATTCTGTAGAGGAAACTACCAGCATCATCGCTACAGCATTTAGATAAGGTATTCTGTGAACTCGGCACGAAAACGGCGACTGGTTTTCTTTCTGGCAGGATTACTTTTTGGGAGAATTGTGAACGCCGAAGAGGTGGATGTTCTTTTCACAACGGGGAATATTTACACAGGTAACGACCACCAACTCCACGCCGAAGCGATAGCGACGAAAGATGGACGAATCGTTTTCGTTGGCTCAAATAACGACGCGAAAAGATTTCACGCGGCGAAGATTGTCGATCTCCGCGGCCGCACAGTTGTGCCCGGCTTCACCGATTCGCATTGCCACATTTTCGGGATCGGCGAACGCGAAATGCGATTGAACCTCGAGGGGACAAATTCGCTTGATGATTTTCTGGCCAGGGTGAAGGAACGCGTCGACAAAACGGGCCCGGGCAGGTGGATCACTGGACGCGGATGGATCGAAACGTTTTGGAAACCACCGCAATTTCCAACCCGCCAGGATCTCGATAAAATCGCGCCAAATAACCCTGTATTTCTCACGCGCGCGGATGGCCACGCCTCAATTGCTAATTCGGCCGCGCTTAAAATCGCCAGAATCGACAGCAAGACCCCGGATTCGTTTGGCGGACAAATTCTAAAGAAGAACGGCCAGCCAACCGGGACGCTGCTCGATAAGGCGCAGGATCTTGTCGCAAAAAATATCCCGAAAGCTACTGAAGAAGAACGTCGGGAAGCCTTACTGCGCGGAATCGACCGCGAGCTCGAACTCGGCTGGTGCGAAATCCAGAATGCCGGAAGTTACAAGGAAGATATCGACATTATCCGCAAAGAATTCGAAACCGGAAAAATCAAAATTCGATTCGTCAACGCCGTCTACGCTCCTAGCGAAGATGCGCAGAATTTTTTGCGCGGCGGATCTACGATCAACGCGTTCGATCATCATTTCACCCAGCGCACGATCAAAGTGCTCTTCGATGGCGCGCTCGGCTCTCGCGGCGCGGCGCTATTGAAACCGTACAGCGACGCGTCCGAAACTTCCGGTTTTCTCAGAGAGAAACCTGAAGATCTTCGGCCGATATTTAAAGAAGCGCTTCGAAGCGGCATTCAGGTGGAAACCCACGCGATCGGCGACCGGGCTAACCGACTAATTCTCGATCTTTACGAACAGGCATTTAAAGCCGTGCAACCAGATGAACGGAAAATTCGCGAACCGCGCTGGCGCGTCGAGCATGCGCAAATTGTCGATCCAGATGATATCCCCCGATTTGCTAAGCTTGGCGTGATCCCGTCAATGCAGCCATCGCATGCAATCAGCGATTTGTTTTTCGCCCCGGCTCGACTTGGAATGGATCGTCTCGTCGGCACGTATGCATGGCAAAGCTTCATTAAAAGCGGCTGCATCGTTGCAGGTGGTTCAGATGCGCCGGTCGAACGCGGCGAACCGATGATTGAATTTTACGCCGCCGTTGCACGGAAAAGCACCAAGGGCGAGTCAGGCGAGGGCTGGCACCCCGAGCAAGCCGTTTCGCGTGAAGAGGCGCTGAAAATGTTCACGATCTGGCCGGCCTACGCCGTGTTCGAAGAGAAAGACAAAGGTTCAATCGAAGTCGGCAAGCTCGCTGATTTCACCGTTCTCTCACAAGACATCATGAAAATTCCTGCGATGGAAATTCTTGAAACGCGGAATGAAATGACAGTGATTGGCGGCGAGATTATTTACTCGCGCTGAGCACGTCGTAAATTTTTGCTCCTCATGAACCACCACCACGCACACAAACTTCTGACAGCAAGCCATCCACAAATGGCGGATTTGATCGCTCGCTCCCGTCGCTACAACATCACGCCGGCGGTTTCCATTCGACCATTCGACGCCCTTGCCGAATCAATCGCATACCAGCAACTGAGCGGAAAAGCCGCTGCCACTATTTTCGGCCGGGTCCGCGCTCTCTATCCGAAAAGAAAATGGCTCGATCCCGAACAACTTCTCGCAACGCCGGATCAAGCACTCCGTGCTGCTGGGCTTTCTCGCGCGAAAACTGCCGCATTAAAAGATCTGGCGGCAAAAACAATCGACGGCACAGTGCCAACTGGTCGCGCGCTTATCCGAATGAGCGATGATGAGATCATTACGCGTCTGACTGCGGTGCGCGGAATCGGCCGCTGGACGGTCGAGATGCTTCTCCTTTTCGATCTCGGCAGGCCGGATGTCTGGCCGGTTGATGATTACGGTGTGCGCAAAGGTTTCGCTAAAACTTTCGGTCGCCGAAAACTCCCCACGCCCAAACAGTTGATGAAGCTCGGTGAAAAATGGCGTCCCTACCGCTCAGTCGCCGCCTGGTATTTCTGGCGAGCGCTGGACAAACCGAAAGAGTTAAAAAATTCGAAGAGCTAGAACGGATTCCCTTTCTAACGTTTGTAACTGCCTAACCCTTTCACTTCCCGCCTGTTTAACCTTGCCCTCCAGCGCCCGTCTCATTAGAACGAGCGCATTATGGCGATGATTCACGTTAACCGGGGCGCAACAAGTTTGGGCGCATTTCCTGAAGAAGAAGTTCGTGAAGGTCTGCGAACTGGCCGTTTCGTTCCTACGGACCTCGGGTGGCGGGAAGGAATGGCAAACTGGCAGCAGCTTTCGCAGTTTCCAGAATTGGGAGCCACGGCGCCTGGTGCACCACCTGCGCAGGTCGGTGCCACATCAGATGCTCCCGCGCCACGCGGCGGATTGCCCTGGGACGACCGACAGACAAAAGGATTGTTGAGCGCGTTTATCGAAACGTTGCAAATGGTCTTGACCAGACCGGTTGCCGCTTTCACCGCAATGAAACGCGAGGGAGGTCTCCGCGAGCCACTTCTCTACGCGATTATTGGTGGAACTTTCGGCGCGGTGTTTGCGATCACCTACAATTTCGTTCTTCGATCATTTGCGCTATTCGGGGAGCGGCAAGACGCTATGGCACACGTTTTCGGCGGTCTCGGCTGGATTTTCCTCCTCGTTTTGACACCCCTCTTTGTGGTGATTGGAATGTTTGTCGTCTCGGCGATTCTTCATGTCTGCCTGATGATTGTCGGCGGGGCAAAGCAGTCGTTTGAGACTACGTTCCGGGTAGTTTGTTTCGCGGAAGGATCAATCAGCCCGCTTCTCGCGATCCCATTCTGTGGCGGGTTGATCACCGGAATTTGGAAGGTCGTTCTTTACTGCATCGGGCTAGCGCGCGCTCACGAAATCGATACCGGCCGTGCCGTGATTGCCGTGCTATTGCCGCTGATCGTTTGCTGCGGGGGGTTTGTGCTGTTGATCTTCCTCGTCTTGGGCACTTGGAGCGCGCAGCATTAAGCTTAAATGCAGCTTTCTTGCCGCCCGCTTAAGCCAGGAGAAACTGACCACGAACTAATCTGGTTGGCCGTTTCACTTGGGTCGCTTGCCTTGGCGGCGGCGTGGCTTGCAGTGGGTTTGCCATGGCCGCGCTGCGCGTTTCACGAAATCACGGGTTTGCCCTGCTTCACATGCGGGATGACGCGATGCGGGATTCAATTCTTTCAAGCTCACTTTCTCGCTGCGTTGAAATGGAACCCGCTCGTGTTCACAGCACTCTGCGGCCTGACAGCGTTTGATCTCTATGCGTTTGGGACGCTCGCAGCGCGCGGACCTCGTTTGCGGATCTATTTTTGCACGCAAACGGCGAAAACATTTGCACGCATCGCAGTCATCTCGGCGCTTGTGCTAAACTGGATTTATCTTCTGATGCACTGGCGCAATTTTTGAATTGTAGGGCGTTTCTGCGAAACGCTGGGCGTCTGACACAGACGCCCTACAATGCTAGGCAAATATAATTTTCTTCGTGCACTTCTTGTGCTTCGTGATTCAACTTCTGACAACATGAGAATTCTGGTCACAGGCGGAGCTGGTTTCATCGGTTCCCATCTCGTTGAACGGTTGCTCGCGGCGGGACACACCGTGGCGATCCTCGATGATTTCAACGATTTTTACGATCCGCAAATCAAGCGGGCAAATATCGCCGGTTTCGTCAAAGATGTGATCGTTCACCATGTCGATCTTCAAGATGGCGCCTCAGTACGAAATTTGTTTCATCGCGAGAAATTCGAAGTGATCGCGCATTTGGCCGCTCGGGCTGGTGTTCGACCATCGATTCAGCACCCACAGCTCTACTACGACACCAATGTCATTGGCACATTGCATTTGCTCGAAGCCGCGCGCCTGTGCCTTTTTCGGAAGATGAACATCTGATCCAAACATTGAGCCCGTGTGCCGCGACGAAGATCGCCGGCGAATTTCTCTGCTCGACTTACTCGCATCTTTATCAACTGCGCGTCGTGGCGCTACGTTACTTCACTGTATATGGTCCGCGACAACGCCCCGACCTGGCGATTCATCAATTCACGCGGCGCATTCATGCCGGCCAGTCAATCGAACAATTTGGCGACGGCACAACGCGACGCGATTACACCTACATTGATGATGTAATTCAGGGAACGATGGCCGCGCTCCGATATGAAGGCTCGCTCTTCGATATTTTTAATCTCGGTGAGAGCGAGACGATTCAGTTGAAGGACTTGATCGTTGCCATCGAAAACGCGCTCGGGAAAAAAGCGGAAATCAACCAGCTGCCGGAGCAACCAGGCGACATGCCCCTGACTTGCGCGGACATTTCCAAAGCGAGAAAACTGCTCGGTTACAGTCCAACCACTCGGTTGAACGAAGGTTTGCCCAAGTTCGTCGAGTGGTTTTTGAAGTCAGCGAAATAAGAATACCGTCATCCTGAACGAAGCGAAGGATCCCTCGATTGCGCGGATGGTCACGCTTGATATCTTGTGTGACACTAGTGCCCAATTGGGTGCTACCTCGCTTCGCTCGGGATGACACGCGAAAGGTCATATCAATACCGCGGGGTAAATTCGTACACTAATTGAAGTCGATGGAAATTCTGCCCTTCGATCAACGCGCCTGCTTTATTGCGGGCCAGGCAAAATCGGGCACGACGCTCCTCGTGGCGTTGCTGGATAATCATCCGCAGTTACTCGTATTGCCGGAAGAAACAGCCTACTTCCCCACCGTCCTCACCAAATATGCGCCACGCGGCCGTCGCGCCCAGTTTGATTATCTGACCAAAAAATCACTGTCGAATGTGCTTTTTGGCGGGCCGTGCAAATGGGGCAAGCGAAGCTACGCGACGTTCCCTCGCGAGAAATTTCTGAAGACATTCGACCAGGCGGCATTTGATCCTGCGAATGCGCAGGAAGAGTTGCTCGTGCTGATGGTCAAAGCGTACGCTGCGACACTGGAGCGCCCGCTCGACACCATCGGGAGGTGGGTGGAAAAGACGCCGGCCAATCGAAATCACATTCCGGAAATTCTCAGGCGTTTTCCGCACGCGAAAATTCTGATCACCGTGCGCGATCCGCGCGCCATTCTTGCAGCGCAAATCGCGCTGGAGAAGACAAGGCAAACCGGAAGATTCTCGGCTTATTATGTGATCGCCCACT
>QHRI01000453.1 GCA_003221375.1 Verrucomicrobiota bacterium | reverse complement strand
GTTGAGTTGAACTGGCGTTATCAGCATGGTGATAAGACCGCGGAATTGAAGGAATTTTGGCCCTCGTCGCGCAGGCATATTGCCAGTGGTCCTGAAACGGCCTTTTAACTTCCCGTAATCTCGATGTGATCTGACCGGCGATGCCGGGCTGACACTTTTTCTTTCTAAGGGCCAGATTGTCGCCGCGCGGTCAGGCTGGCGTGTTCCAGCCGCGACGAATAAGGCTGACAGCAATCGCGGCGAGAAGCAGTGCGACTATCTTCGATACACCCCGCAATCCCTGTCTGCCCATCCAGCGCGTGAACCGGTCCGCATTCCAGAACGCTACACCAACCAAACCAAGATTAACCAGGAGCGAGATTAGCGTGAATACCAAGCCCACCGTATCGACCAGAACGAGCAGGGCCGTGAGCAACGCTGGGCCGGCGATTAGCGGCATGCCAAGCGGCACGATTCCGAATTCGTTGCTCTCGCCCTGATCGGACGGCCTGAGAGTGAGCAATTCCCGGCCCGCCAGAGCAAGCAGGATAAGGCCACCAGCGACTTGAAAGTCCGCGTCGGTGATTCCCAGGGCGTCAAAAATTATTTCCCCCAGAAACATAAATCCGACAGCGACGCAAAGCGCCGTGACGATTCCAAGAAAGGCCTGTCGTTTCCGCTGCTCAGGCGCCGCGTTGGCGGCGAGTCCTGTAAAGATCGCGACAAGTCCGATTGGATCGATCGCGACAAAGATCGGAATAAAGGCGAGGAAAAATTTCTGGGCCATCGTGGCGCACGTTTCTTAGCTTGCGCATTCGTCAAACGCAAACGCCCCGGGGTGAGCAACCGTCAATTTGCCTTTGCGGCTGCGTGCGCATACAGGTGTGGCCAATTTCGACCACCATGAAATCTTCGGTTTTTTTTCTGTCATTTGTTTTCGCTGCGGCGAGCCCTAGTTTTTCAGCTGCTGAACTGAAAACTGTCGATGACTTTCGATCTGCGGCCGCGAAGGCCAATGCTGTCTTGACGATCCCCAATTGGGAGCAATCGCCGAAAGCGGTCGAGGCAATGATGAACGGTGCCATCGCAAAGGCGAACAAGGGCCTGGACCAAATCGGATCGCAGGATCTGAAGGCGGTCACATTCAAAAACACTGTCGTCGCGCTTGATGATCTCACTTACCAGGCAGGGCTTGCGGCAAACAAGGCGGTAATCATTAAAGAGACAAACACGAACCCAGAAATGCGCGCTGCTGGCGAGAACACCATCAAGATATTTCAAGATTGGGCTGTGAGCATTGATTATCGCGAGGACGTTTACAAGGCAATCAAGGCCTTCGCTGATACGCACCCGAAGCTTTCGGGTGAAGACGAAAAACTTCTGAACGAAACGTTGCGCGATTATCGCCGCGCCGGCCTGGATCTTCCTCCCGATCAGCGCAAAGAGGTTGAGCAGTTGCGAAAGGAGCTGTCCAAACTCGGGACTGACTTCGACACGAACATCGTTAAGGCCAACGCGCCGGTGATTTTCACCAAGGCCGATTTGGACGGACTGCCGGAAAGCTTTTTCGCTTCGCCCGGTGTCCGGACGGGAGACGATGCCTACACAGTATTGGCAAACGTCACGTGGCAATTCAATACCGTCGAAGAAAACGCGAAGAACGAAGCAACCCGCAAACAGCTTTATGTCATTCGCGACACGCTCGCCAAAGAGGCAAACGTTCCTGTCCTCAACCAGATGCTTGCGCTTCGGAACAAGATCGCGCTGCGGCTCGGTTACAAATCGTGGGACGACTATCAGACTGAGGTCAAAATGGCGAAGACTGGTGCGAACGCCGGGAAATACATCAGCGATCTGGTCACTGGAATACAGCCCAAGTTTGAGAGCGAAGTTGCAGAATTACAAAAGTTGAAGGCCGCGGATACCAACGATCCCAACGCCAAGATCGAGGTGTGGGATTGGCGCTATTATGCCAATCAGCGGGACAAACAAAAATACGCCGTCGATAAGGAAGCGTTGCGGGCCTTTTTCCCATTCCAAAACGTGCTCGACGGCATGTTCAACATTTATCAAAGCATCTTTGGTCTGAAGTTTGAGAAAATCGCCGCGTCTTACAAATGGATCGACGATCTCCAGCTCTTTATGGTGACCGATTCCGCCACGGGCGAACCGCTCGGGATGTTTTATCTCGACATGTTTCCGCGCGAAGGAAAATTCAATCACTTCGCCCAGTTCGAAATTATTGGCGGCAAATTGTTGCCGGATGGCAAATACCAGCGCCCAACGGTCGCCTTGCTTTGCAACTTTTCGCCTCCGACGGCCGACAAGCCGTCTTTGATGACACACCAGGAGGTGGAAACGTTGTTCCACGAATTCGGGCACGCTCTGCATTCGATTGTCACTCGCGCGAAGTACGGCCGTTTCGCTGGAACACATGTGCCGGGAGATTTCATCGAAGCGCCGTCGCAGATGCTGCAGAACTGGGTCTGGGAGAAAAAGGTGCTCGACACATTCGCAGCGGATTACCGCGATCCATCGAAGAAAATTCCGGCAGAAATAATCAAAAAAATGAATGATGAGTCTTTCTCCCAATTGATCCGAGCACGACCTTCGTTTCATATTTCGGCCACCTGAATGGTTATGATGCCGGTTACTACGGCTATGCATGGGCTGACGCTATCGCGGCAGACATGGCGACAGTTTTCGAAAAAGCGAAGGAGGGCTACCTCGACAAACAAGCCGGCATGAAATTACGCCACGAAATCTACGAGCCGGGCGATTCGCGCGACGCTAACGTTTCGATCGAGAAATTCCTCGGCCGAAAACAATCCACCCAACCGTTCTTGAAAAAAATCGGCATTGGTGCGCAACAGAAAAGGGAAGCGCCTGCCGGGCCAACCCACAAAGATCGGTAACAATATTCAGTCATCCCCAACGAAGTGAGGGATCTCACTACACGCGCAGCGGATAAGTTTGCGGCGTTCATAGAGCGCCGCTACAGAAAGAGCATGAGGATTTCGCGTT
>QHRI01000191.1 GCA_003221375.1 Verrucomicrobiota bacterium | reverse complement strand
CGGGCAAGCATTCCTCGTGAAGGCGGAGCTTGGTGTGGACGGAGACATCGAGACGCTATTCAGCAAACTCGAGAAAGGGTTAACCGGTCCTCAGTTGGACATCCTGGTAAACAACGCAGCTGTAGCTCCTCAGATAGCGCTTGATCAAACGACCCCTGAGGAATTCGACCGCATTTTCGCGATCAACGTGCGTGCACCCTTCTTCATCACTCAGCGCGCGATTCCGCTTATGACGGACGGCGGACGGATCATCAACATTTCCTCGGGAGTCACCTGGTTTGCAACACCGGCGACTGTTTATTCGATGACGAAGGGTGCGCTCAACGTGCTGAGCCGATCGTTGGCGAACTCGTTAGGTTCTTGCAACATTACCGTGAACACAATTTCTCCCGGCATTACCGACACAGACATGAATCCTTCTATTCGGGACAAAGACGTGAAAGCAGTCGAGCGTGTTACGAGAATGACAGCGCTCGGGCGTCCCGGACGTCCAACCGACATTGCTGACGCAGTCGCGTTCCTAGCCTCAGACGATGGGCGATGGATTACCGGCCAGACTTTAGAGGTCAACGGCGGCTTGTTCCTGGGACCGAGAGAATGATAGGTCCTTTGTACTGTCAGACAGAAAGTTGTCCTGAGTCACGCGCTTCATTCGTCGTACATCCGAAACAAAATCAGAAATCAAGGAAACTATGAAAATACCTTTTAGTGGTGGCTGCTCTTGCGGCGCGATTCGTTACGAAATCGCCGCTGAGCCGATTATGATGTTTAAGTGTCATTGTCGCGATTGCCAGCAGGGGACTGGTAGCGGATTCGCTCCCGGGCTGTTGGTGCCTCGAGAGTCGTTTCGATTCGCGCAGGGACAATTGCGTTACCATTTTACTCCCAGCATCAGGCGAGGAAAGCACAAACGCGGTTTTTGTCCCGAATGCGGGTCCCGAATTACTGGAGGCGAATTTAAAGGAGTAGAATCGCCCTTTGTGGGAGTCTTGGCTGGCAGCCTCGATGACCCAAGTTGGTTTCAGCCGCAGATGGATATTTTTGTTTCGGACGCTCAACCGTGGGACCAAATGGATTCGTCAATTCCGAAATTCGAACAATACCCGCCGCTACCAACAACAGAATAGGGACAAGAATTTCACGAACTGACACGAATTCATTCAATGCTCTCCCGGTCGTGGGAATTAGTGCAATTAGCGTCTTCTGAAAGGCGCGAACAGGCTGAATGAAATGAGGGCGCAAATACTATTCATCCAGGGAGGCGGATCGGGAGCGCACAATGAAGATGGAAAACTGGTGGCGTCTTTGCGGCAGCACTTGGGTAGCACATATGAAGTGCGTTACCCACAAATGCCGAAAGAGAATGATCCTGATTATCAGCGTTGGAAACCGAAAATCAGAAAGGAGCTGGCTGCGGTGACGGAAAGGGTAATTTTAGTAGGACATTCTTTAGGTGGCTCCTTTCTCCTGAAATACCTTTCCGAAGAAAAGATTGAAACGAGAGTTACGGGTCTGTTTCTCATTGCGACCCCGTATTGGGGTGGCGACGGCTGGCGATATGAGGGATACGAGGCAGTGGTGTTACCGGAGGATTTCGCGTTAAAGTTGCCGAACGGACTCCCAATCTTCTTTTACCACAGCCGCGACGACGAAGTTGCGCCATTTGCGCACCTCGCACTCTACCAAAAGAAATTACCACATGCGACTATACGAGCCCTCGATGGGCGCGGACATCAGCTAAATACCGATTTGTCCGAAGTGGTCGCAGACATCAAAAGTTTAGAGCATTTAACCAATTGCTGACGATTCGCGCGACTTAGTCGCAAAAATTTTCATGAGCGATTTCGTTCGTTCGTCTTAGAATGAGATAGGGAGAGAACAAGATGCCAAAAATAACGCCATTCTTGTGGTTTGATGATCAAGCCGAGGAGGCAGTGAAATTTTATGCCTCCATTTTTAAGAATTCGAAGATCGGAAGAATCCTTCGCTACAGCGGAGAGGCGGCAAAAGCCAGTGAGCGACCGGTGGGATCGGTGCTGACCATCGAGTTTGAGGTCGAAGGTCAGAAGTTCACGGCACTCAACGGCGGGCCGCAATTTAAATTTAACGAATCAGTGTCGTTCGTCGTGTACTGCGAGACTCAGGACGAAGTGGATTATTTCTGGCAGAAACTCACCGCGGAGGGTGGCGAGGAATCAGCGTGCGGCTGGCTGAAGGACAAGTTCGGTTTGTCCTGGCAGGTCACGCCCACCGTGTTAATTGAGATGTTGCACGACAAAGACCCGAAAAAGTCCGAACGAGTGATGAATGCGATGATGCAAATGCAGAAGATCGACATCAGCAAATTGAAGGCCGCTTACACAGGGGAATGATCCTTTCGAATCTATATATGGCGTCGGGGAGACGAAAACCGAGAACAATTGACGAATATCTCGCGGGCGTAAGCGCGGATCAACAGGTCGCGCTGGAGAAACTTCGCAACACCATCCACGCAGTAGCGCCCAAGCTTGAGGAGTGCATCAGTTATGGAATTCCTGCGTTTCGCCTGAATGGACGATCGCTGGTTTTCTTCGGCGCATGGGCGAATCACTGCTCGTTCTATCCAGGTAGTTCCACTACGCTGCAAGATTTTCGCGATGATCTAAAAAGTTTTCAGGTTAGCAAGGGGACCATTCGCTTCTCACCTGATAACCCTTTGCCGCCGGCACTGGTGAAAAAACTGATCAAAGCACGGATAGCGGAAAAGCGGACTTAACAAGCTTATGCCGAAGACCAGTCCACGCCGCTTGGCACAACGATCGTATGAAGCTTTTGCAAAGGGTGATCGGAAATTTTTTGAGCAGCATCTTGCTGAGGATTTTACTTTCTCAAGTCCGCTCGACGTGGGGCTGGATCGTGCTGGATATTTCGCGAGATGCTGGCCCGTAGCCGGTCAGGGTCAACAATTCAAATTTTTGCGGTTGATAGAACACGACGATGAAGTCGTTGTGACCTATGAAATGATCAAGCCGAATGGAGAGAAGGGTCGCAACACAGAAGTCCTACGAATTAAGAACAACAAGATTGTCAGTGTAGAAGTTTATTTTGGTTGGGACATTGCGCCGAACCATTAGCTCACCAAGGAGATAAACATGAGTGGAGTTCGAGTTTTAGTTGGAACACGAAAAGGTGCGTTTATCCTGACAGCGGATGGCGCGCGCAAACGATGGAAAGTCAGCGGTCCGCATTTTGCAGGCTGGGAAATTTATCACGTAAAAGGTTCACCAGTCGATTCGAACCGGATTTATGCCTCGCAAACCAGCGGGTGGTTCGGCCAAATTATTCAACGCTCGGATGACGGCGGAAAAAAGTGGAACACGCCCGGGAGCAACCCGGAGGAATTGAAAAGTCCCGACGGCACGCCGAAAGGCGAGAGTAACAAATTTGTCTACGACGGCGTTCCAGGCACACACCAATGGTACGACGGCACGCAACATCCGTGGGAGTTCAAGCGAGTTTGGCACCTGGAACCCTCGCTGCATGATCCTGAGCATGTTTATGCCGGTGTGGAAGACGCGGCACTATTTGAATCGAAGGACGGCGGCAAATCGTGGAAGGAATTGTCCGGGCTCCGAAAACACGATACTGGCCCGAAATGGCAACCGGGCGCAGGGGGTATGTGTTTGCATACCATTCTCCTCGATCCGCAAGATCCCCAACGAATATACGTGGCGATCTCGGCCGCGGGCGCGTTCCGGACCGATGACGGCGGAAAAACCTGGAAACCGATCAATCAGGGGCTGCATTCGGAATATATTCCCGACCCGGCTGCAGAGGTCGGCCACTGCGTCCATCGCATCGCCATGCATCAATCGCGTCCCAACACATTGTTCATGCAAAAACATTGGGACGTGATGCGAAGCGACGACGGCGGCGATTCGTGGCGCGAAATCAGCGGAAATTTGCCGAGCGATTTCGGTTTCCCGATCGACGTGCACGCGCATGAGCCGGAGACAGTTTATGTGGTACCGATCAAAAGCGATTCCGAGCATTACCCGCCCAGCAGCAGACTTCGGGTGTACCGCAGCCGCACAGGTGGGAACGAATGGGAAGCGCTCACCAAAGGCCTGCCACAGCGGAATTGTTACGTGAATGTTTTGCGTGACGCGATGTCTGTGGATTCGCTTGAACCGTGCGGCATTTATTTTGGAACGACCGGCGGCCAGGTTTACGCATCGGCCGACGCGGGTGACAGCTGGAAGCCGATCGTGCGCGATCTGCCGGCTGTGCTTTCTGTGGAGGTGCAAATGCTGCCGTGATTCGCGTTGTTTTGCCCCCGCATCTGCGCACGTTGGCGCGTGTTTATGGCGATGTGGAACTCGACCTTAACGCCACTGTAACTCAGCGGTCCATACTCGACGAGCTCGAAACTCGATACCCCATGCAGCGTGGGACGATGCGCGACCACGTCACTCAACTGCGCCGGCCGCTGGTGCGTTTTTTTGCCTGTGGAGAAGATTTGTCGCATGAATCGCCTGATGCTCCGCTGCCCGAGGCCATCGCAAAGGGATCTGAGCCGTTTGTAATCATCGGTGCTATCGCAGGCGGTTAATCTGTAGTGGCAGGCGTGTCGCCTGCGGAATAGCCCTGGAACGTGCAGCTGACACGGCTGCCTCGACACAGTAACGCCGCCGCGCGAATGTTACACAAATATCGGTTGAACAATTCTCAATTAAAAATATGGAGGAAGAATGAACAGTACAGAGGAAGTGGCGAATAAACTGGTAGAATATTGCCGCAAAGGCGAATGGATGAAGGCAGTAGACGATCTCTATGCAAAAGACATCGTCAGCGTAGAGGCGCACGCGATGGAAAATATGCCGGCGGAAATGCGCGGCATTGATCAAGTGCGCGGCAAAACCGAGTGGTGGGAGAAAAACATGGAAGTGCACGACGCGAAAGTCGGTGGGCCGTTTGTAGCCGGCGATACTTTCGTCGTGCAGTTCGATGTGGATGTCACCGAGAAGGCTTCTAAGAATCGAACACAGATGTCCGAGGTGGGCATCTATAAGGTGAAAGACGGCAAAGTCGCACACGAACAATTTCTGCCCCGTGCCCAAAAGAAAGAGTAAAGGTCAAAATTTTCGAACAAAAGTGTAGTGAATTTCGGTTCGATTTCCGACCACGATCGAGCGCTGAAGAAGCACGCAGTTAACACGAAAGCGGCGCAGCAGCCTTAAGGGCTATGTGCGAAAAAATGCGCTCGCAAGGGCGAGCTACATTTTGGAGTACGGGTCGGTCCGGCGACCCCTAGTAGCTTTTTGGATAGCCCAATCACCGCGTGCACAATATCCAAAGGAGCACGCGAGAGCTGCAATTAAATCATCCCTAATTGCACAGCTCACGCGAAGCCGATATGCTCGCGCGCATGTCTGGAAAGGCGAATACGAGCCACCAAGCGACGAGGGCTCAGTCTTTCGGAGACAACGTGCGCAACGAATTCTCGCTGCTCATTGGGCTGGGAACCGTGGCCATTTTTTGGAGTACGGGAAGTCGACTGGTCGAAATTATCGCCCATCCAGTGGCGCTGATCGTTGTCTTCGTCTGGCTTTTTGCCGTTATTCTTTGGTCTGCGGTGTCCGTCGCTCGGCATGCCGATTGTCTTGCTGTCAAGTGGGGCGAGCCGTACGGAACCTTAGTCTTAACGTTGTCCGCGATTGCCATCGAGGTGGTGATGGTTTCTACAGCGATGTTGCATGGC
>QHRI01000452.1:1165-2398 GCA_003221375.1 Verrucomicrobiota bacterium | reverse complement strand
TTGAAGACAGGCTGGTAGGTGTTGCTCGTACGATTACAGACTGGGTCTGGTGTAGTTATCTTGCCGATCTCGCTGTCAGTCCCGACTATGAAAGGTCCGGAATCGGCAAAAAGCTTATTGAGCTCGTCAGAGAGAAAATAGGAGAACAATCAATGCTCTTATTATTGTCAGTTCCAACAGCGATGGATTACTATCCCAGGGTAGGGTTTTTAAGAGAGAACAGGGCTTTCATTATACATAGGACAAAATAGCAAGAAATGCTACTGATTGTGCTCTGAAAATGGCTTGCGTGACATCGCTGCAAAGTGGCCCTATCACACTTTGCAAACTGGACCTTGTGATCCAATTGATCGCTGCCACTTCTAGTGAAGTAGAGCACGAGTAACAATCAGAAATGGACCTTAGCGTGAAATGAAAAGCGAGGGTGGCTGTTGCGAATCCGCCATTATAGGTGCACGTCCTGCAAAGTGTGGCTGGCGGGCTGCTCGGACGTGGCACCTATAATGGCGGATTCGCAACAGCCACCCTCGGACTCGTGATGCATTTCGCGATGGCCCTGACCGTGGCGACGATTTTCTATGTGCTAAGCCGATGTTTTTTTTCGCTGCCCCAGAAGCTTTCGGGACTTGTCGTGGTGGGGTTGGTTTATGGAGCGACGGTTTTTGCGGTCAATAACTTCGGCACAGCGCTTTTCTTATCATGGGTTCGCAGCCTTTATCTGCATACGCCGGTCGTATTCAAGCCTCCAATGAGCTGGTCGCAGCTGGTCATTCACCTGTTCTGCGTAGGGCTTCCAGTCGCGCTTGTGATGGGCTACTATTCAAGAAAGCCGTCGCCGCAGGCCGCCCTCGCGCCACAGGCGATGTAACGTGCAGATCCGCTTGCGGTCTCATCTGGTGCCAGCGGAAATCGCAGGCTTTTTCCTGAAGACATTTGGCGCTGCTTGCAGGGCTTAGTTCTCCAAAGTGGCCTTATCAAAGTTTGCCGACTGGATATTGCGGATGGCCCGATCGGTCGAAAACTTGACCGTAGCATTCCGCTACAGGCATGAATCCGAAAACAATTGGGTTGGTTCTACTCGAACACGTGACCGCCGTTGACGTCACGGGGCCAGCGGAGGCATTTGGACGAACGAACATTCAAGTACGCAACCAGTCGGCGAGCGGTAGGCGTTTCCCCGATTGTTATCGGGTGTTGACGCTCGGTGTTAACGCGGGGCGATGTGTGACGGAG
>QHRI01000452.1:0-1061 GCA_003221375.1 Verrucomicrobiota bacterium | reverse complement strand
GCCATCGGATCTGGTATCTACGAGCTCGCTGCGACCGGGCTAGTCGACGGGCGACAGGTAGCGATTCACTGGCGTCTGGCTGATGATCTCGCGCGGCGGTTTCCTAACGTTCGGGTCAATCGAAATGCGCTTTTCATCAAAGACGGTCCCTTCTACAGCTGTGCCGGCGGCGCGTCAGCAATCGATTTATCGCTTTCGTTGATCGAAGAAGATTTTGGCCATCGGATCGCGTTGAATCTGGCGCGCGAACTCGTTCTTCATGTGAAACGATCAGGAGCGCAACTCCAGTACTCTGAGGCCCTGCAGTTCCAGGTCCAATCCTCTGATCGCTTCACTGATTTACCCGCCTGGATTTTGTGCAACTTGAACCAGGATCTAACTGTCGAATCGCTTGCCCACAAGGCGTGTATGTCGCCGCGGAATTTCAGCCGTCTGTTTAAGGCTGTTGTCGGAGAGACACCCGCGGATTTTGTCTCTCGCGCGCGCATTACCGAAGCGCGAGAACGATTGCTCATTCCGCGCACTACCATTGAGAATGTTGCAACCTCGGTTGGCTTTAAAAGCGTGGATGCTTTTAGTCGGACATTTGAGAAAGTAGTAGGAATCCGGCCCAGCACCTATCGCGGATCGTTTACCCCACCGGCTGCAAACCGGTTCATGACGCAGCGAGCTCGCCTATCTTTGGCGCGCGCGTGAGCGCAACAGCTGGTAAGCCGACAATAGCGAGAGAACGTCTCCAATTACGCTATTCACCGTTGGCTGAAACTGCCGGTTCTTTGGCCTAACTCCACGGTTCAGCGTTGCGTTATACCGTCGGCGTATGGAGAAACTCATGACCAAAAATGTGCTAAACAAACTTGGATTCCCTGGTGTCGTCTTCGTGGCGATGCTGGGATTTCCTCTAATCTTTGCTTCAAACGCATTTGCTCAGTTGCCAGCTCCTGCGGCTCCGGGAGCACCGAGTGCACCGACCACAGCCGAGGTCGAGCGTGTAGTTGTGACCGGTTCGAACATTCCGACAGCGGAGGAAACCGGTCCCAATCCAGTGGATACGTATCGTC
>QHRI01000026.1 GCA_003221375.1 Verrucomicrobiota bacterium | reverse complement strand
ATGGACGAAAAACAATCGGAACTCGTTGCCAAGGTAGCACAGGTAACATTTCTATTTTGGATCGTTAAGGTCCTCGCGACAACGCTCGGCGAAACCGCGGGCGACGCCGTAACCATGTCGTGGCTTGGCGAAATGACCCCCGGGGCGAAGGGGACAGGCTACCTTGTCGGAACTGGAATCTTCGGTGTCATTTTTATCGTCGCGGTCCTGGTGCAGATCAGGGCCAAAAATTTCACCCGTTCTTATACTGGCTGACGATTGTTGCGACGACGACCGTAGGCACGACGCTGGCCGATTACTGCACGAGATCGCTCGGCATCGGCTACACCGGCGGTTCGACCATCTTGCTCATCTGCGTGATTGCGTCGCTTCTGATCTGGCGCTGGTCCCCAGCGGTCCGCGAGTACGCCGCCGGGATAAGCGTAGATGGCACCGAGCAAAGTGCGCAGCGCATCATAAAGACCGATAACAAACACCATTGCGCCGAGCGCTTGCAGATATTTCGGCACAAAACGCATCCACAGCTCTTCGCCTGCGCCAATGACAAATATGGCGATGAGCAGAATGACGAGATTGCGTTTGAGCCCGAAGAAATTCGTGAGCCGCGCGAAGCTGTTCACGCGCAATTGTTGTCGGAACTGCTGCTGCTATTCAAGTCACCTCAACGTATGGGTTAACGCGGGTTCGAGCTTCAGTTCTGACCGTTCAGGACGGTTTTTCGCCGGTTTTCCTTCGCGTTCCAACCATGCATACAGAACCGGCAAAACGATCAACGTCAGAAGTGTGGAGCTGAGGATGCCGCCAATGACAACGGTGGCGAGTGGTCGTTGCACTTCGGCGCCGGTCCCGATGGCGATGGCCATTGGCACAAAACCGAGGCTGGCCACGAGCGCTGTCATAAGTACTGGCCGAAGGCGAGTCAGGGAGCCCTCGATCACAGCTTCGCGAATGCTGCGGCCTTGTTCGCGAAGTTGATTGAAATAGCTGATCATAACCAAGCCATTGAGAACGGCCACACCGCTAAGCGCGATAAATCCAATTGCGGCGGTGATGCTGAAGGGCATTCCGCGCAACCACAGCGAGAGCACTCCACCCGTTACCGCCAGCGGAATTCCAGTGTAAACGAGCAGCGCCTGCCGAATGCTGCCGAAGGCGAGAAAGATCAGAATGAAAATCAGCGCCAGTGCCGCCGGCACGACGATCATCAAACGCGTCCGTGCCTGCTGAAGGTTCTTGTATTGGCCACCGAATTCCACCAAATAACCGTCCGGCATTTTTACCTCTTGCTTGATTCGTTGCTCCGCGTTTCGAACGAATCCTTCCACATCGCTCGTATTTAAGTTGACCAATATTGCGGCGCGGCGATGCCCTTCATCGCGGAAAATCGGCTCGACGACTTCGACGGTCTTAAGATCGACAACTTCTCCCATCTTAACCAATCCGTGATCACCCACGCGCACTGGTAACTGTCGAATCTTTTCATTGTCCGCACGGATTTCCTCCGGCATTCGCACAACAATATCGTATCGTTTTTCTCCATCAATGGCCGTTCCGACGACTTTGCCGGCAAGAGCCGCCGCGACTGCCTTGTTCACTTCGCCGGCAGACAGACCATAGCGTTGCAGTTCGTCGTGTCTGGCTTCGATCAGAAGCTGTGGTCTGCGTCCCTCGGTTTCGTGTTCAACTTCTTCGGCCCCGGGGGTTTTCTCGAGAATGCCTTTGATCTGATCGGCGAGTTTCTCCAGCACCGCGTAATCATCTCCAAAAATCTTGACCGCCAGCTCCGCCTTGGTGCCTTCAAGCATTTCGTTGAACCTTTCCTCGATTGGTTGTGCGAAAAGAATTTTGTAATTCGGATCCAGTTTCTTCAGCGTCGCATCGATCTGGGAGTTGAGCTCGACCTTGTTGTGCGGGCGGCCCGGAGTTTTGGGCCATTGGTCCAGCGGTTTGTAAAAAATGTAAACGTCGCATTCGTTCGGCGGCATCGGATCAGTTGCGATGTCGCTCGTTCCGATACGGGTAAAGATGCGGGTGATTTCCGGGAACTCACGAAGCAACGTCTTTTCCAGTTCGAGATCGGTCCGCACCGATTCATCCAAACTCATCTCGACCGGCTTGTAGAGCATCGACGTGATCGATCCTTCGTCGAGCTTTGGCACAAACTCGGCGCCGAGACGATTGAACAGCCAGATCGAGCCCGCGAAAATCGCGATTGCAGCCAGCACGACCAGCCAGCGGGACGCGAGCGCGACACGCAGCATCGGCTCGTAGATCGCTTTGATTGCGCGAATGATAAAATTATCGTCCTCGCCGACGCGGCCGCGTAGCAGGAACGAGCAAAGCACTGGCATTAACGTTAACGCGAGAATCAGTGCGCCAGTGAGTGCGAGCATCACGGTCACCGCCATCGGATGAAACATTTTTCCTTCGATTCCGGTCAGAGCTAGGATCGGGATGTAAACGATCGTGATAATCACGACGCCGAAAAACATCGGGTTGGCGACTTGTTTGCTTGCGGCGAGCACAAGCTCACGTCGCTCTTCACTGGTCAGTCTTCGCCCGAATTCGCGTTGGCGAATCCCGAGCTGGCGCACCACGTTTTCAACAATCACCACCGCTCCGTCGATTAGCAGACCGAAGTCCACCGCTCCCAGACTCATCAAGTTCCCCGACACCTCAAGCTTCACCATTCCGCTTAACGCGAACAGGAATGAAAGCGGTATTGCCATCGTGACAATGAGCGCACCGCGCCAATTACCCAGGAGCGCAAAGAGCAATGCAGTTACCAGAATGGCGCCTTCAAAAAGATTGGTGCTCACGGTGTGAATGGTCTTGTTGATCAAAATCGAGCGGTCGTACTGAGGCTGAACTTGCACATTGTCCGGCAGCTTCTCCTGAATCTCGGCCAAACGTGCTTTGACTCGTTCGGCGACTTCGCGGCTATTTTCGCCGGCCAGCATCATCGCTGCGCCGATGACTGTTTCCTCTCCGTCGATCGTCGCTGCGCCGGTGCGAATGCGTGAACCGTAACTCACATCGGCGAGATCTTTGACCAGCAATGGCTTGACGCCGGCCGCAAATTTCACCGGCAGATTCGCGATGTCCTCAAGGCTGTTCGCCCGCGTCACAGCGCGGATGCTCAATTGATTGCCGCCGCGGTTGATAATGCCGCCACCCGCGTTCTCGACATTCGCCGCGATGATATCGGCCAGCTCGCTGAAAGTCATTCCGCTCCGCTCCAGGTCTTCCGGACGCGGCTGGATCACAAACTGCCGTTCGTATCCGCCGCTTTCATTAACCTCGGCGACACCGGACACGGTGCGCAGCAGCGGCTTGATGGTGTAGTCATGAAGTTCTCGCAACTGGAACAACTGATCCCGGAGCAGTTCCGGTCTTTTTGCACCCGGCTTGTAGGAAACATTGTAGTAGAAAATTTCACCCAACCCGGTGCTGATCGGCGCGAGCTTCGGCGCCACGTCGTGTGGCAAATGTTCCACCGACGCTTGCAGTCGCTCGGTCACAAGCTGGCGCGCGCGATAAACATCAGTATTATCGGAGAACTGGAGCGTGACTTGCGACAAGCCAAACTTTGTCAGGGAACGCATCTCTTCGATTCCAGGCAATCCGGCCATCTCGATTTCGATGGGCCGAGTCACCAATTTTTCCGATTCCTCCGCGGCCAGCGCCGGCACTTCCGTATTGATTTGGACCTGTACTCCAGTGATGTCCGGAACTGCGTCAATCGGGAGACGAGAAGCCGACCACAGCCCGACGCCAACCAGAGCGAGCGTGGCAAGTAACACAAAGGCCCGATGTCGAAGCGATAATTCCAGGATCTTATCGATCATCACCGCTTCTCCGAGTCCAACCGCATGATCGTGAGCTGTTCCAATTGCTGACGCGCTTCAATTGCCGCCGCTTGTGCCGCAGTGAATGCATCGATCGAATCGAGATACTGCTTTTGCAATTCGGTATAAATGGAAACTGGAATCGCTCCATCCCGGTAGTTGCGGTCGCCCGTTTCCGCGGCTTCACGCAGTTGCGGCAAGACAGATTTCTGCAAATCGTCCGCCTCTTCCCGCCGTGAGCGGTAAGTGAACTCAGCATCTGCGACCTTGCGTTCTACATCGCGGATGAGTGCCATCAGCTCGGCCTCAACCTTGGCCGCGCGCGCTCTCTCCGTCTCGATCTTTCCCGTATTCGTGTTCCAAAGTGGTAATGGCAAGGACGCGCTGATGCCAACCAAGTATTCATTCGTGTCGGCGCGCTCATTATGAGCAACTGGACCGATGCGCACCGCCGGCCAGCGTTCATTCAGCGCGAGCCGTATCTTGTAGCCTTGTTGTTCCAACTCGAGCACGCGTGTGCGCACGTCGTAATTGCGGTCGCGCGCCGTCGCCAGCAGTGTCGCAACTGACGGAAGTGGTCGAAGCGTTAAATCGATATTGGGAAGCGCCAGCGGTGAATCAACCCGCGCGCCGCGCAATTGATTGAGCTCGTAAATCGCGCTCTGCGTCTCGCGGTGTGCCTCCAGCGGTCTGCGTTTTAGCGCAATCGCGCTCGCCTCAATGATTCGCACATCGGCCTGTTGCGCGACACCAGCCGCTGGGCGTTGCGACAACACCGTCGCAAGCTCGTCGAACCGTTTGGCGATCTCATCTGCGGCACCGGCTTTCGCCTTGCCCAATGCTGCGCGGAATGCCGCAGCACGAACTCGTGCTGCCAACGCAGTCCGAAATCCTTCCAAGCCCAGCTCGGCCAGGGCGATTTGGTGGTTGGCAATTGCCTTGCGTAGAGTAACGCGCCCGGGATATTCGAAAGTTTGCGTGGCTCCTAGCGTCCACATAATGCCGTCACCTAGCGTATTGCCGTGATAATCACGGACGATTTTCGCGCCGGCCTCGGTCGACGCTTCGGGATTTTGCCATTCGCCGGCTGTGCGCCGTTCGCCCTTGGTGGCCACAATTTCGGCACTGAAGGCCTTTATTTCCGGGTTTCCCGCAAGAGCTTCCGCGACTAACCCGTCCAAGGAAGTTGTGTCGCCGCCGCTGCAAACAATCGCCGCGAGCGCGATTGCGAAGCTAATTGTGATTGAGGCTTTCAAAGGTTCAGCCGGATGGTACCGGGTGGGTGCTTTTCACCACGGCCAGCAAGCTCCACAACCCGCCGCGGCCGTGAATCGGCAAACCAATTGTTTTTTGAAAATATAGAAAGAGGGCTGTCCGATTTACGTGTCAGCTTCAATATGCGCCCTTCGGCTGGATCGATTAAATATGCCGTTTCGCCCTTACCAGCGACAACACCGCGCGCGCCTTTGACAGTCGGAACGGTCGCCTTCAAGTGAAATTTTCCATTATCGTCTACTTCAGCGATGGTCAGATTCGCCGCTTGAGATGCCGCCGCGTAAAGAAATTTTCGGTCCGACGAGTAATCGATGTTATCCAAGCCTGAACCTGTTGTGATGGAGTCGATCACCTTTCCGCCATGACCGGCGTCGATACTCACAACGTGATCGCCGCACGCGACGAAGAGGAAGTTACGCGCGTTGTCCAAGGCTAATCCCTGCAAATCGCTGCTGCCGGGATTCCATGTAGCGATCACTTTGCGGGTGTGTACGTCGATTGCCACGGTCTTTCCCGCCTCCTCAACGTTTGTATAAAAAATCCCGCGCTGATTATCGACGGCATAGCCTTCAGCCAAATTCTCCATTGGAA
>QHRI01000025.1 GCA_003221375.1 Verrucomicrobiota bacterium | reverse complement strand
TGAAGCTGACCAAACCAAAACTGCGGATTGACCCTAGCTGAGCCGAAGGGCGCTTAATCAGAACGCCGTAGAGCGCCCAACAGAACGAGGCGGCAAAAGCAATGAATAATCCAGGCAACGCAATATGCCTCTGCTGTGACTGCACGTTGGGCTGAAACCAGATCACGCCGAAAGCACCAATTAAGCCAAGCAGAGTACCGGCCTGAAATTTCCATTGCCGAATGACGAGGCGCTCCTCTGGAAAGAACGCGAGCGCAAGCAGCGCGGTAAAGATGACCGAAGAACGAATGAAAATCGTGTAGACACCGGGGCCCATGTAGAAGAGAGCCATCACTTGCGTCACTTGATGGACGACGTTCGGCAGACAGGGTAGAAGACAAAGCCCAACGGCGCGCAGGTCGATTTCTGGCCCGCCTCGTTGGATCCGATAAAACACGAGCGGTGCAATGGCGAGACAGGCGACAAAATAACGGTAAAAATTCTGTGTCCACGGATCGTAATAGCGATTCAAATAATACATGAATAGTGATGGCGTGGACCAAATAAGGATGGTGGCAAAGACAGCAGCGTAGCCTTCAGACAGGCGAGTGCGACGGTGTCGATCGTCAAGTCGTGCAATCGAATTTGTTTGATTCATTTAGGCGCTCGGCACGTTAATTTGCTCGCCTACAAACATAAATCGCTCAACAGTTAGGCTGAAAGGAGAATGAATATCTTGAACAAGCAAACAATTATCGTTTCAACCGCGTCACTTCTCTGTTTTGCAGCGATCCACGTCTGCCTAGCAAAACCAGCCGCGGGTGCGGCGAGCCACATGCAGCGTGCGATCGAGCTCGCGCAACAAAAGAATTACCAGGGTGCCATTGCCGAATTTACCAAGGCGATCGAAGCGAATCCGAAAGACGCGCGCGGCTATACGAATCGAGGCACCGCTTATCGCCAAGCAGCACAGGCGGCTGAGGCAGCTGGAGATGCAGCTGCAGCCGCGGAAAGATATTCGTCTGCATTGGCAGATTTTTCGAAGGCGATTGAAGTCGCGCCAAAGGATGAAGTGGCGTACCGCGAGCGTGGGATGACCCAGATCATGCAAAAGCAGTTCGACGCTGCTCTACCTGATCTCGCCAAAGCCGTCGAACTCAAGCCCGACGACGGATACGCGTACAAGTATCGGGGCTTTGCGGAGATTGAGCTATCTCAATGGGACAAGGCGGTCGCGGATTTCACGACAGCAATCGAAAAATTGCCGGATGATCCACAAAATTATGACCGGCGCGCCTGGGCAAATCGAAACCTGAAAAATTACGACGCAGCGGTGGCCGACTACACGCTGCTGATTGAGAAGAACCCGAACGATGGCGAGCACCTGGTCAAACGGGGCGCGACATACACTTCCTTGTTGCAGTATGAGAAGGCCATCGCGGATTACCAGGCAGCATTGAAGCTAAAACCAGACGACTATGACACGGTTCAGCGTTTGCAATACGTGCAAGGAATGCTGGCGGCGAAAAACGCACCGCCTCCTCCTTCGGCTAGTCCCACTCCAACGCCCGGCCCGGGTTTGATTACGCCGTTTAATGTGGGCATTGCCATCGTGACACTCATTATTATTGCCATTGTAGTGCGGTTGGTAACGCGAGGAAAACCCGAAGAAACAAGCAGCAGAATCCGCTGAGTGCAGAGACGTCGCAGCGCGATCTCCCGGCGGCGCTCTCCTATCGAGAAATTTCTTTGACACGACGGTGCGCGCGGTTAGCTTGCGGACGCTTTTTGCTGGAACGAGGCGGTCCCATGGTCGTTCAAATTGCAAATTTGACGCGGCTTTGGGACTTTTAAATCTCTGGCAGAAAGCGAAACCGGTTTGCCGCTCGGGTTGCTGAAGAGGCGCTGGGTTGGCGAAAAGCAGCCCATGTAGCTCAGTTGGTAGAGCACGTCCTTGGTAAGGACGAGGTCACCGGTTCAATCCCGGTCATGGGCTCCAGAACAAGCTCAGGACTGGCAGCAGATAAATGAGAAAACAGAGAGTTTAGTTAAACAGGAGAATTGAAATGGCTAAGGAAGCATTTAAACGCGACAAGCCGCACGTGAACGTCGGCACGATCGGTCACGTTGACCACGGCAAGACAACCCTGACGGCAGCAATTACGGCGGCGCTTGCCAAGAAGGGCATGGCTGAAGTGCGCGCATACGAATCAATCGACAACGCGCCCGAAGAAAAAGAGCGCGGTATTACGATCAACACTGCGCACGTGGAGTATTCGAGCGACAAACGCCACTATGCCCACGTCGATTGCCCGGGCCACGCCGACTACGTCAAGAACATGATTACTGGTGCCGCGCAAATGGACGGTGCGATTTTAGTCGTCTCCGCTGCCGATGGGCCGATGCCGCAAACGCGCGAACATATCCTGCTCGCGCGTCAAGTCGGTGTACCGTCGATTGTCGTTTTCCTAAACAAGGTCGACATGGTCGATGATCCCGAGCTGCTCGATCTCGTCGAGATGGAAGTGCGCGATCTATTGACGCAATATGAATTTCCCGGAGATAAGATCCCGATCGTTAAAGGCAGTGCGCTCAAAGCGCTCAATGGTGACGCGGACGCCGAGAAACAGGTTCTCGCATTGGTCGAGGCCATTGACGACTACATCCCGGTGCCGGAGCGGCCAGTGGATCAACCCTTCCTGATGCCGATTGAGGACGTGTTCAACATTGAAGGTCGCGGCACCGTCGCTACAGGTCGTGTCGAGCGCGGTGTTCTCAAGAAGATGGGGGAAGTCGAACTGGTCGGCATTCGTCCTACCGCAAAGACGGTTGCGACCGACATCGAAATGTTCCGCAAACTTCTCGATGAAGCGCGTGCGGGCGACAATGTTGGCGTTCTTTTGCGCGGCTTGAAGAAGGAAGAAGTCGAGCGCGGCCAGGTGATCTCTAAGCCTGGTTCCATTACGCCGCATAAGAAGTTCAAAGCGGAAGTCTATGTGCTGAGCAAAGAGGAAGGCGGACGTCACACTCCGTTTTTCACCAATTATCGGCCACAGTTTTACTTCCGTACCACGGACGTGACTGGCACGGTCAAATTACCTGAAGGCGTAGAAATGGTCATGCCCGGAGACAACATCTCGATCGAAGTCGAGTTGATCACGCCAATCGCGATGGAAAAGACGATTCGCTTCGCCATTCGCGAAGGTGGCAAAACTGTCGGCGCTGGTCGCGTGGGTGACATTCTCGATTAAATTTATCGCCTAATCGTGCTCGTGCTCCTGCTCGTGATCGAGAGGGAGCCGATTACGATCATGATTAAGAGCACGAGCACGATTAGAACTTACGCCAGTAGCTCAATTGGTAGAGTAGCGGTCTCCAAAACCGTCGGTTGGGGGTTCGAGTCCCTCCTGGCGTGGTTGTGAAGATTTGCAAACGCCGAACGCCCAACGTCGAACACTGAACTTCGAACCCGGACAAAAAGAATTGGGCGTTGGACGTTGAGGGTTGGATGTTGGACGTTTCCTTTAAGACTTAGATGATTACCAAAATCAAAAACTTCTTCGGCGAAGTGAAGGTCGAGCTGCAGAAATGCTCGTGGCCGTGGGACCCGAAAGAGAAAGGGTTCCGCCGTTACAAGGAACTGAGTGACTCGACCGTGGTGGTTGTCATCGCTATGTTGTTACTGGGCGGGTACGTTGCGCTGTTCGACCTGGTTCTGGTGAACGTAGTCCATTTCTTCACCCGACTACACTAATTTATGGCACAGACACTCGCAGGGAAAGATCAATGGTTCGTTGTGCACGTGCTTTCCGGTCAGGAAAATAAGGTGCGCGAGAATATCTTGAAACGTGTTAAGACCGAGGAAATGGGCGATTTGATTTATGAGGTGCTCGTTCCGACAGAGCGCGTCTCGGAAATCAAGAAAGGGAAGAAGAGCGAAACGACGCGGAAGTTCTTTCCCGGCTATCTGATCGTTAACATGCATTTGCTCGATGAAAACAACCAGCTGGTCGGGCGCACCTGGTACTTCGTCCGCGACACGCCTGGAGTGATTGGGTTTGCTGGCACCAAAGATAAACCAATCCCAATGCGGCAATCGGAAGTGGACAGCATGCTCGCGCAAATGAAAGAGCGCGAAGAAAAGGTGAAACCGAAGGTCAGCTTCGAAGTTGGCGAATCGGTGAAAGTGGCCGACGGTCCGTTCCAAAATCAGACTGGCATTGTCGAAGAGATCGATCCCGAGCGTGGCAAACTACGCGTTTCAGTCACTATTTTTGGTCGCGCCACTCCGGTGGAACTGGAATATTGGCAGGTCGAGCGCGGTTAGTTTTTCCGCTTTAGCGCAGTAACCATTCAACGATTTAAAGAACCCCAATGGCAAAAGAAAAAGTAGCTGAAATTAAACTTCAAATTCCCGCGGGCCAGGCTAACCCAGCGCCGCCTGTTGGAACAGCGCTCGGTCCCCGCGGCGTCAACATCATGGCGTTCTGCAAGGAATTTAACGCCACGACCCAGAAGCAAGCCGGCGACATTCTCCCTGTCGTCATCACGGTTTACAAAGACAAATCATTTACCTTCATCACAAAGAGTCCGCCGGCGGCGGTTCTGTTAAAGAAGGCGGCCAACATCGCCGCCGGTTCTAAAGAGCCTAACAAAACCAAGGTTGGCAAGGTCAGCCGCAAACAGGTCATGGATATCGTGAACACCAAGCGCAAAGACCTGAACGCGCGTAACGACGAAGCCGCCTTCCGCATTATCGCCGGCACGGCCCGTCAAATGGGGCTGGAAATCACGGATTAGAATCGACACCGCAGGTTGTCGCCGACGTTCTCAAGGCGGTGACAGACATGATTTCCGAAGATGAGGCCAGGATCATCGCTCGTGAACGACTGCGCATTCTGACCATCGGCTTCTACGTTCGCGGCGGAACGATGCTGGTGTTCGGTTGTTTTTTCTGATTTACGTCGCGATGTTCGCCGGGATGTCCTTGATTCCCGAATCCGCTTGGAACCAACCTCCGTCGGCCGGTACTTCGCCGAGTCCCTTTGGGTCGATGACGCCAGCTCCGCACGCGGCGAATCAAGGAGCACCTCCGTTGATTTTTTTCCGGGTGATGGCCGGCGTGTTCTGCGGAGTTGTTCTGGTAGTATGGACGTTAGGTGCTCTAACCGCTTACGCCGGCAGGTGCATTCAGAAGCGTCGCAGTAAACTTTTCGTCTATGTGATGGCTGCGTTAAATTGTTTGTTCATCCCCTACAGAACGCTGCTTGGCGTGTTTACCTTTATTGTTCTTTCGTCCGTGGCGGCGTCCCAGGAATTTGAACTGATGTCGGCGCGGTAATCGCGCAGCGACTAGCGGGGCTCCGATTGACGCATCGATGCTTTGCCATTGGCATCACCCAACAGTTCCCATTCCTGCAAAGCAATCGGCACGTTGCCGTTTTTCCAGACGAAATCGTGGAACGCGCGGAGGTTAAACTTGTCGCCCAAGTGCATTCGCGCGTCGAAGAAATTTGAGGATTTGTAGTTTGCCGATCTGATACGTAATTGCCTGACCGGGACCGGTGGAAAACGCGATGGCTTCCTGGCGTGCCGTTTGTTCGTCCATCGGCACTTTCTCCTGTAAATATTTCGCAGCCTGCTCGAGGGTGAATTCAGCGATCGCAAGTTTCACGTCCACTTCCACACGCAGCGCGCGCAGCCGCATGAAATTGTAAATGATCTCGCGTGTATGCGGGCT
>QHRI01000024.1 GCA_003221375.1 Verrucomicrobiota bacterium | reverse complement strand
GGTCCGCAAGTGGAAAGCGCATTATCAGTGCGCCATACGCCGCCGCCTGCCGCTGCGGCCCACACCCGGCAGGTGGTATTATTACAGCTCGGATCGATCGCGAGCGCCGTTATTCGACCGGAGTCTATGTAAGGAGCTCCGCTGAAGGTTAGGACATCAGGGAAATTTGTTGTGCTGGGTCCAATCAGATTCCAGCCGCCGATATTCATATTCCCACGCGCTTGGGCCCTGCGGAACGCCGCTCGCGCGTTCAGCGTTGCAGCAACCGGGACGTACGCTGCGGGATAGGCGCGATTCGCGTAAGCTTGTTCAGCCGCCGCCGTTGGGCCGCCCTCTCTTTCGGCGCCAGGTAACGCCAGTTTGTTTCGAAAGAATTGACCGCGATTTTGGCTGAATTTATTGATCGGGTCTTTGTTATCTGATTTCACCCATTGTGGGCCGGACGGTTTCACCGCGACGAACGCCATTGCGGCCGCTGCGGACATTAGGGTTACAACACTTGCCATGCGCAGGTGCGAGACAAAACGGTTACTAGTGAACCAACGTGGAGTTTTCATATATTTTTTGAGCTGAAGTTCCGGCAACTCGGAGCGGAGGATCGAGTAACTTCGCGGTGCAAGGAAACTTAGCTTGTCTTAATGGCGAAAAAGAGGTCAAGACTTTTTACATTAAACTTTTGTAATGTTTCCCGTTATGGCTCTCATGTAAGACGCGCTAATTTTTTCTTCTAAATTGCTCTCCGTCGCTTCACCATTCCGCTCATGAAAATTCTTCTCGCGGGTATTCTCGGCGCAGTTGCCATGTTCATCTGGACAGCAATCGCGCACATGGCGTTGCCTCTGGGCGAGGCTGGCGTCACCGAAATTCCAAACGAATCAGCTGTCCTCAGTACGATGCAAAGCAACATCGCCGACCAGACCGGTCTCTACATTTTTCCTGGAATGGGCGTCGGCAAGAACGCAAGCCGACAGGAAAAGAGTGAAGCGATGAAACACATGGATGAAAAGATCGCAGCGAATCCTTCTGGTATTCTCATGTATCATGCGCCCGGCCGTCCCTTCACATTTGGCAAAGCGCTCGGAATCGAATTCGTCACTCAATTACTCGAAGCGATTCTCGTGGTGTTTCTGCTCGCACAAACGCGCATCGAAAGTTTCGCCGGCCGAGTCGGCTTCGTTTTAGCAGCGGGGATCCTGGCTGCGATTGCAACCAACGTTTCCTACTGGAATTGGTACGGCTTTCCCACGGTCTATATCTGCAGTTATATGCTCATCCAGATTGTCGGCTTTCTCTGTATAGGCATTGTTGCCGCATTGGTGCTGCGTAAGACCTCGCTCCGGACGGTCTCCTAAGGGAGGCGATCTTTTCGCGCGCGTCCGGCGGCGGCAAATCACAAATCGCCCTGCGGGTCTTTACCACCAAGTTCTCGCACCGTTAGTGCCCGACGTCCGCTCGCAATGCCGTACGTCGCCTCAGCTCTGTTGTCACTTCTTTTGAAGCGCCGTTCTTTCGATGTGTTGGCAGGAATCCATGTTCCGCCTGCGGCATTTAGTTTCAGGAATTTTGCGATCTCTTTTTCGGACAGATCCGTGCCCTTCATGTGAGAATAGCTTTCCGAAATGCTTCGGTCGCTGGCGAAGATCACAAGGCAAAGATATTGGCCCTTATGATAGAGGACGCTCACAGTTCCGTCATCGCGCAACCGGCGCTGGACCAGGTTGCCATATAAATCGTCAATTCTGTCGGAAGCATCGCCCAGGTTTGCCCGGACCGAGCTCAAAACAGTGACAAGTGTCAGCGCAACAATAGAAAATCGCTTCATATCCTTTCTACTTCCGATCCATATACCTGGTCTGCTTCGTTCCATCTTGACCGCTGTCGTCCTGCTTTTCTTCAATGAGTTCCTCGGCGGGCACAGTGTGAAACGAAACCACCGTCCAATCAGCTTCTGTGCCGACCACGGGACGATGCCAAGCATTTTGCGGAATAGAAATCCAGCGCTGCTCCAGCGGCGCCTCGCGATTGCTGACCAAGATATTCGATTGCCATCGGCCCCGCTCTTCTGTTTGCATATCGCCGCTGCCTTCGAAGGTCATCATCCGCTGATGACTGTTCGGATGTCGTTCTGCGCCAGTATCTGCGCCGGCGCGTAGGACGAATACCCATGCGGATCGGATCTCCCGCGGTAAAGCGCGACCGAAAACGGTCAACGGAATCGGCTCCCACGTCATCAAGGCCGCTTTCTTCCCGGCCAAGTCCTTATGGACCCGTTCGACAATCGGGTGAATTTGTTGGCGAACATTCTCAGACTGTAAAATCGTGTCGATTGATTCAAGGCAGGTACGTTCTTCCGGTGTCATTCCGCGAATATTCACTATTCATTGTGTTTCCCAATTCTTAATTCTTGCTTCCTGGTTTTTTTCCCCTGCTTAATTCTCTCCATGCCGAAGAAACTCAAAAGTCGAAAGCGACCCGCACGAATCGCGGTCGGCGAATCCGGCGTGCACGGGCGGGGCGTTTACGCCATGCAGTTCATTCTTAAAGGTACTCGTATAATCGAGTACACCGGCGAACGGGTATCCTGGGAAGCCGCTCCAAACGACGAGAATGACCCGCATACATTCAACTTTGGCTTGGAAAACGGCGAAGTAATCAATCCAGAGATTGGAGGCAATAACGCGCGCTGGATCAACCATAGCTGCGATCCAAACTGCGAAGCGGTTGAGGAAGACGACCGCATTTTCATCGATGCGATACGCGACATCGAAGCCGGCGAGGAGCTCTTTTACGATTACGCGCTGGAAATCGACGAACCGATCACGGAAGAATCAAAAAAGAAATTCGCCTGTCGTTGCGGCAGCTCAAAATGCCGCGGGACAATGCTCGACCTGGAACTTTAGGCGGGGTCGCTAACCCCGACCTTTCCGAAAAGCCGCCGGAATAGGCAAAGCCTATCGCCACTAGACGCATAAAGTATTTCAACTGGCGGTCGGATGTGGCCTGTTGATTGTATGAACGGTCCAAGGTTAGGGATGGGAACAACCAGGGAAACGCCCGGTCTGGGACGTAATCGGCCGACCTAGTTCGACCACGTTCTGGGTCATCTGCAAGGCGCCGTTAAGAACTTTTACGTTCTCCGTCTCACCAGCGAGATCCTTGTGAGCCTAGGCCTTTCATCTAACTTTATAAACACCAAACAACACATAGAGGAGAATAAGACACATGGAAACTAGAATGCCGATTGGACAACGCATCGCACGATTCATTGAGACGCGATACGTACACAGGGCGCACCCGCATTATTTGCCCGAGCTCGCTGGCTTTGGAGTAATCCTAATTCTTGCCGTCTGGCCGATGCTATCGCTGGTGGCCACTGCGCTGGAAAGAATGAGGTAGAAACGTCACGCGTTCGCACTGCGAACGCTGGGCGATTCTTTCCCTGAGAGAGCAGCTGCGGCTTCCTCACGGAACGCTGCGGCTGCTTTGCTCTGAAACCGGAGCGGATTATAAAGCAAATTCAGTTCGCGCTCTGGAACCGGGGGAGCGAACGGCAAGCTGACGCATCCAGGCGTGGCATGATGTTTCACCATCATTTGCGGTACAATTGAAATACCGATTGAGGCCGCGACCATGTTCGCGATCGTGCTGAGTTGACTTCCGGCAAGCGCGATCTCCGGTCGGAGACGACGCGACTCGAGCAGATGATTCACCTGTTGCGAGAGGCAATGCATCTCGTGAAGCAGTAGAAACCTCTGCGATTTGAGATCGTCGAATTCTACCAGGTCTTTCTTCGCCAGGGGATTTTTTTCCGGGACCAGCGCGAGCAGTGGTTCGGTGGCCACCGATTCGCGTCGCAAAGTTGGACTTGGCCGGCAAGTGGACGCTAATGCGACATCCAGTTCTCCGGCTTCTATGCGTCGTGTGATCCCGTCGGTCACGTCCTCGACGATCTCCAGTATCACGTCGGGATAATGTTTCTGAAACGTCACGACCAACTCTGGGAGCACATACGGCGCAATGGTGGGAATTGCGCCGACCGCCACCTTACCGGCCACCTCGCCCTTGAGCTCATCCACGCAGCGACGTGCATCACCGATCGATGCCAAAATTTGCCGTGCATAATCAATCAAACAACGACCCGCCTCAGTCAGCACAACCGAACGCGGCAGACGATCGAACAACGGCTGACCGACCTCTGCTTCCAGTTTGCGAATCTGCTGGCTGAGCGACGGCTGAGCAACGCGCACCTTGGCGGCGGCGCGCGAAAAACTTCCCTCGTCCGCCACGGCGACCAAGTAACGCAGCTGATGAATCTCCATAGGTAAATCCTGTCCTGTCGAGCAAAGACTTACATTACGTCAGCATCGCCGCTTTGAAACTCGACACTGAGAAGAAAGCACAGCGGATACATAACAATTCGCCATGGCCGGATCGTCGTTGTTCGGATCTTGATGTTTCAGCCAGCGCATAACACACGGACAAACAGAGCCGTTTCCAACGGCTTCCTTATTGCACTTCGGAACAAAGCCGCCGAAACGGCCTGGGTGCGTCCGTACGTTAATACCGGTCCGAGGCCCGGTTAGTGAGATTCTTGAAGAACTGCGTTTCTGCGGTTGTGGACTCTCGATTTAGTTATGCCGCGGCCGCCGTGAGGCGCTTGGCTTCGCCGCGTTCGTACTCGTAAAGAAATCCGATAAATTGCCGGCGATGCGCCTGTTCCTGCGCAGTAATTTCCAGGATCAGATCCTGCGTCACCAAATCAATCGGATCACACATCTTAATGATTTTCTTGTATTGATCGATCGCTTCGTCTTCAGCGCGAATCACGCCTCGGATAACTGCGATCACATCTGTACTGTCCTTCGGCGGCTGCAAAAAACGCTGCATGCGATCCAGATCGAGCGAACCCGGCACACGACCTTCGAGGACCTTGATCCGGTTGCCGAGTTTTCGGGCGTGCGCGAGTTCTTCCTCAATGTCGCGGAGGAGCGACTTTTTGATTTCCTCCGCGCGCACGCCGTCGAGGTCGATCGCATTGGCCAGATAATTTTGAACTGTCTCCAACTCCATCGCGTATGCTTTTCTCAGTTCATTGATGATGTCTTGATTGGTTGCCATGGCTGTTTGTCCTCCTTTAAATGAAATCGTCGCAAGGAGGCGCGGCGGTTCTTTCAGTTAGGCAGACAATACTGTCTGTGAGAAGTAATGTGGCAGGCAGGATTGCCCGCTTCACATGCCCAAAAGAATTTTGCTTACCGGACGTCCGGGATGTGGAAAAACCACGCTTATCAAGCGGATTGTGAGCGATCTGGCGTTGCCAGTCGGCGGTTTTTACACTCAAGAAATCCGCAAGCGCGGTCAGCGTGTCGGATTCAAACTCATCACGCTTGACGGTAAAGAGGCTGCCTTTGCCGATGTCCATTTCAAAACGTCAGAGCGCGTTGGAAAGTACGGGCTGGATCTTGCCAAACTAGAAACAGTCGGCGTTGCGGCAGTTCGTGAGGCAACCCAGGCGCGACAGCTTGTGATCATAGATGAAATCGGGCCCATGGAAATCCGATCGTCGAGTTTTCGTGATGCAGTAAACGAAGCATTCGAGAGCAGCGTATCGATCCTTGCGACAATCGTCTCGCGTTCATTGCCGTTTACAGACGCGAATTTCAGATCGATTCAAGACATCGCGAGGGTCGCGCCACGGGATTTGATTCGTTCACTTCCCAATCGCTCAGCCTGCGGCTTGCCCGTCCATGTCGCTGAATCCCCAGTTGCTCCATTCTCGACTTCGCTCCGGATGCCCCAGAGGAGTGAACACTCAGTGCAACATCTCCAGCAGTGTAAGCGCGTTTCGCGGCGCAGCGCCTTCGGCTTCGTTGTCGAAATAGACATGCACTGTGCGGTTCTCTTTTAGCCAGCGCCGATCGCGCCTTGCCCACTTTTTGAGCGCCGGCTTCGTGTAGTTGGATGCGTATTTGCGGCTGTGGCCATGCAACCGGATGTACACGAGATCGGTTGTCACTTCCTCCCACATTGGCCAGTCGGGGGCGTCGGACATGCAGACAGCGACGGCCTGATCTTTCAGACATTGGATCACTTCATCATCGAACCACGATCTGTGGCGAAACTCGATGACGTGCCTTGTGGTTTTCCAGCGGCGCAGGATTTTCACAAATCGCTTGAGCCGCTTCATGTCCTTTTTCAACGAGGCGGGAAGCTGCCAGATCACAGCGGCGAGTCGACTGCCGAGCGGCGAAGCGGCGTCCCGACAGCGAATCACGGATTCTTCTACATCGATCAGCTTCTTGTTGTGCGTGACATAGCGGTGGCCTTTGATGGCGAACGGAAAATCTTCCGGCGTTGCCTCGCGCCACTTCTTGAAAGTAGTTTTCTCCGGAAGTTTGTAGAAAGTGCCGTTGACTTCAATGCCTGTGAAACGCTCCGCGCAAAACCGGAGCCACTGTTTTTGCGGCGTATGGCCATAGAAACCATCGCGCCAGCTTTTATAATTCCAACCGCTGGTGCCAATATATGCTTTGCCAGGCATCGGCTATCTCCATTGCTGTCTGCGAAGGGAAATCTCGTGTTGGTAACGCCATCCGAATTTCACGTTGTGCTCAGGTTTGGTTCAGCTCTTTTGATGATCCCGTCCAGTTTCTTGCGCGCTGCTTTTAGCGAGCGAGCGGAGCGGCGCAGTTTTTTCCAGGGATCGGATTTGCGGCTGAGACGCTGGAAGATGTTTTTAATATTGAACCGCTGCGCGTCCAGCTTGCTGTCGCCGATTTCGTCCCAACTCAATGGCGTGGCAATCGGAGCGCCTTCGATTGCGCGCACAGCGTAGGGCGCAACAGCATGTTGCGCGTACGAGTTGCGCCCGGTGTCGAGGAACAGGCGGCCGCGCCGTTTGTTCTTGCGGGGTTCAACGGTGAGACGTTTCGGGTGACGATGCGCGAGAACGCGCGCCACATCCTGCGCAAACTCGCGCACTGAGTCGAAATTTTGCTTGCGATCAAGCGGCACCGTCACGTGTAAGCCGCGTGAGCCAGTCGTCTTCACGAATGACGGCAAGCCGAGTTTATCAAAAAATTCGTGCAGCGCTTTCGCGGCAAAGCGCACCAGCTGGAATTTTTTCGCTGGGGGATCCAAGTCGAAAATCAACTGGTCGGGATATTCGAGTTTGTAGCGACGACTAAGCCAAACGTGCGGCGTGATGCATGCCTGATTTGCGAGGTAAACAAGTGTCGCCGCGTCATTGCAAACTACGTTGTCGATCTTGCCGCCCTCTTTTCGCGGAGTCGTCACACGCGTGATCCAACGCGGAAAATAATCCGGC
>QHRI01000023.1 GCA_003221375.1 Verrucomicrobiota bacterium | reverse complement strand
GTCGACGTCGGTGCAGGTGTAGGTGTCGCCGTTGGAGTTGGAGTTGGCGTAGGTGTCGGCGGTGGCGGAGTCGGAGTTGCTGTTGGCGTAGGAGTCGCCGTCGGTGTTGGTGTGGGTGTTCCTGCCGGCACCTTAAAAGCATAAACTTTGTTGCTGGCGGCAAAGTAGACCCGACCGCGCGCGACGATTCCACCGTTCCACTTGCGTGTATTAGCCATCAGCTCGTTTGTCCCGCCGCCGGCGTAAACAACCGCGCCAGTATCGCCATTGTAAGCGTGCAAGCGCTGGTCGCCATTTTCGGTGCCGACCACCCACACAATGGCATTATTAGTGCCGTCAGTAGTCGTAACCCACGGCGATCCCTGGCCGCTCTGACTCACGGTCCAAGCAGGGACTATGCTTGGCGGGTTTGTTGCAGTAACTTTATAAGCCGAAATCGCGCTGCTGCCGTCCCGAAAAACAAAGTATCTTCCGTTGGCTGTGCGATAACTGGCAGCGGATTGACCTCTGATTGCTACACCCACGTTCGCGTAGGCTACCGGTGTGGTGATGCCGCCGAGATTGCTACGATTTGATAAATAAGCATTGCCATCCTTGCCTAACGCGAGCGCCAGCTGGCTAGGCGTCGCGCCGGGTACATCGAAAAGCACTGCGCCGCAACCGCCAAGATCGGTATCGCCATTATCGAGTGAGAGCCAATTGGTAGGGGCCCAGTAGTCAGTCGGATTGCCACTGAAGATCGGCCCAGCTTGCAAACGAATAATCGCTTCGCCACCGCTCCAGTTACCTCCAGTATTGAAGGTGTTTCCGGTCACCACGAATAGGTTAGTGCCGTCACTGGCAACGCCGCCATGGCCCCAAATTCCGCCACCGACAGCCGTGGTCGCCCAGGCGGTCACGCTGGCTGGATTATTGATTCGCACGCCGACAACCCAACCGCGGTAGGCGCCGCAGTCGCCGGCATGGCCAGAATACGGGACATAGACGACGCCGTTAACCAGCCCGAGTGCTGCTCGCTCGTTCTGAACTAGAGAAGTGAAGGTCGTGCCGTTGTACGTCGCTGTGGCGTCTACATCAACGGGCCAGCCGGGATTGATAGCGCCTGTATCAACATTCAAGGAATAAATGAAATGCTTCTTCGTCGCGCCATCGATCATGGCATTAAAGAAAAGTGACCGGGTGGCGAGATCGACAACCGGTGTGCCTGTAATGCCGAGCGGACTAATATTGCCGCACGGCAGACCTGAGCTGACAGGCGGGCCAACGTTGCGCTGCCAAATCACTGTGCCAGTACTGGCGTTGAGCGCATAAACATTATTCGATTCAGTCACGACGATAACCATCGCAGCGCCGCCTGGGCCGTTCTCGATGTAAAGAGGCTGAGCGTAAACGTTACCTGCAATGGTGCCGTCGAAGTTCAGGTCGCGTGCCACACTAGCCGCGGCTGAAGGTGTGAATGCCGAATCGATGTAAAGGCCATCGCGGGAAAGATTGTTCTGCTTCTGAGTAACGTTGACCTGCGCGTTTATTGGAAGAACCGCACACCACCAAGCAATAACAACCAGCGAAGAGATGGAAATTCGATGTATCATAGGTGCGCGGGTGGCAATTCCCGCGCGACCCGTTGCCACAAATGCGCTTGTTGAATATCGTGGGTTGTTCCCGAAGTGGTTGCACAAAAAATTTGGCGCGCGAACTCGTTATTTAGAAACTGTTAAGCTTTCCGACAGCGAATGCGTGGATGACGCCGATTAAGCTTATTAATGAACCACTATCTGTGCACCATCAGATGATGGCAGCGAACCAGCACTCAGCGGTGCGGAAAGGCGGGTTTTGGACAACGTGCTGATTCATAACACCGCGCCACGTTAACGTCCCCGTTTAATTTTGGCCCTCGCAGTTGTTGCAATTTTCTTCGCGACAATACAGATGTATTTCTTCAAACGATGTTTTCACGACAGAAGATTCGTTCGTGAAGGTGCCCGATCATTTCGTCACGTAGGAGTAAATGAAGCGGATGACAGCTTTCTGAAGTTTAGATGGGCGAACTACGCAGCACCACGGCGTCGCTTGAGCTTCGCTGTTGATTTCGTAATGTCACTTCCGCAACGCCGGCGTGGCGGAATTGGCAGACGCGCTGGACTCAAAATCCAGTGATCGCAAGATCGTGTGGGTTCGAGCCCCTCCGCCGGCAAACTTCTTGCAAGGTTGGGTGTTGGGCGTTCAAGTTTGGACGTTGAAGTTTGAAAGCGTGACCTTGTTTAGGTGCAGCCAAGCAATCCAGAGATGCCTCCCGACCTTCTTCCCGCACTCGCGGGACTACCCCGGACCGGCGACGGAGCCTGTCCCGAGCCAAGTCGAAGGGCTCGACATCACAACAATCCGCAAGACTGCGTGAGGCAGCGTTGCATCTCTTTTTAGATTGGAGGAATGTTCTCTCGTGAACGGGAAGGCTGGCGACCAGGGTGCAAACGGACCGCGCGAGTTTGTAACTACCCGCTGGAGCCTCATCCTTTCCGCCGTCAACTCGGGAAGTGAAGAGCAAAATGCACGGAACGCGATCACCGAACTTTGCCGTACTTATTGGCGACCTATTTTCTCGTTTGTCCGGGCGCGCGGTTATTCCGTCGAGGACGCGCAGGACCTGACGCAGGATTTTTTTGTGACAATGCTTGAGCGCAACTGGCTGCAACACGCCGATAGAAATCGTGGCCGGTTCCGTTCGCTCTTGCTCAGGTCACTCCAAAATTTTCTCATTAACGCTGCTGAAAAAGCCCATGCCCACAAACGCGGCGGTGATGCGGAATTCATTTCGTGGGACGATTGGACGGCGGAGGCACCATTGGCATTCTCCAATTCCGCCCAGGCACTGGAGTCATTATCGCCGGAAAGGCTCTTCGATCTCAGCTGGGCGACAACGGTAGTAGAACACGCGTTTCGATACCTGCGCGAAGAATGCGAAACCAAAGGCAAACTCTGGCTTTTCCAAGCACTAAGCCATCACCTTACTGAAGAACGCGATGAGATATCATACGCCGACCTTTCTGCGAATTTGGGAGTCACTGAGACCGTGGTGAAAAAACAATTGCACAAAATGCGAGAGCGTTATCGGAGCTTGCTGCGTTCTGAAGTATCACGTACGGTCGAAAATCCTGCCGACGTAGACGACGAGATCCGGTATCTGTGTGTGGCGCTTGCAGGAAGAACCGCGTGATCCCCATGACGACTTCTGACGAGCGCTCTGATTCACTCCCGAGCGCGACTAAAGGCGGCGCAAAATGCAAGAAGTGCGGCGCAACCACGCGACTCGACACTGGAGTTTGTGTTAGCTGCCTGTTGCTCAAGGGACTCGAGACTGGCGGCGAAGTATCCAAGGTGGCCTATGAGAGCGTACTTTCTGAAGTAGACTCAACCAATAAGCCTTGGTTCTTAGGCAACTACGAAATCCTCGAGCAGATCGGTTGCGGCGGCATGGGCGTAATCTATCGCGCCAGGCAACGACATTCCCGCCGCATCGTCGCGGTAAAGCGCGTCCTTAGTTATCGCGCTGATTCACATGGAGCCCTGCAGCGTTTCCGACGAGAAGCGCAGGCCGTGGCCAGTCTGGATCACCCGAACATCCTTCCGATTTATGAAGTGAGCGAAAGCGAGGACGGACTTCCGTTTTTCAGTATGAAGTTCGCGGAGAATGGAAGTTTGCAAGAGACCGCGGCTTCTCTTCGCGATCAACCGCGGAAGTGCGTGCAACTCATGGCAAAAGTGGCGCGGGCTGTCGAGTACGCCCATAGCCGGGGAGTGCTCCATCGCGATATCAAACCGGGAAACATTCTGCTCAACGATCGAGGCGAGCCACTTGTCAGCGATTTCGGTTTGGCCAAGCTGCTGGACGGGAACAACGACCTTACAAGGTCGCTAACGACTTTCGGAACTGCAGGTTTCATTGCCCCTGAGCAAACAAATGGTCCAGCTGCCAATGTTACCCCGGCCGCGGATGTCTACAGTCTCGGCGCAGTTCTGTTTAACGTCCTCGCCGGGCGTCCACCATTCCTGGGTTCCAATCCGGTTTCCGTGATTCGCCAAGCGTCTGAAACGCAGGCGCCCAGACTACGCTCGCTGGCACCATCGCTCGATCGGGATTTGGAGACCATTTGTGCACGCTGTCTCGAACGTGATCCAAAAGCGCGCTATCACTCCGCCGGAGACCTCGCAGCCGATCTGGAACGCTGGCTCGACGGCCGTCCAATCGTCGCCCGCCCGGTTTCACCTCCAGCTCGGATCTGGCGCTGGTCGCAGCGTAACCCCAAACTAGTTGGAGCAGCGGCTATGGGTGTACTTTTGGGCGCGGCCACGGTTTCGTTATTTCGCGGCGAACTTTTCCGAGCGTCGAAGTTTAATCTCCCAGACAGAAGCATTGCGGTTTTACAAGGTTCTACCGAGACCAGAGCGCCTAGCGTTTCGCTTTCCGCCCACGATGTAAGTCATCCGACAGGAATAAGCAGTTTCGGCATTAGCACGCCCGTACAGAATCCATCTAATCCATTAACAGTTCCGGATTACACGTCTCCGGGAGATTTGGATCCGCCCCGCGCGAACACTCTAGTGACCACTGCGCCTGCAGACACGAGAGTTATTAGCGGTGTGCGTGATGGCGCATCGGAAGCCGACCAACGAACGGACAAAATTACAGCAGATGTGATCGCTATGCCTGCAGACACGGGATCCACCACGAGTGCGCGTGATCGCGCATTGGAAGCCGGTCCGCGAACGAACAAAATTGCAGCAGACGTGGCCGGTGCGCCTCCCGAGACGGGAGTCAACATCAGTGTGGATGATCGCGCATTGGAACCCGGTGTCCGAACGAACAAAATTCCAGCCGACGGGCCAGCGACGATTCAGGGATTTGTCAAAGATGCAAAAGGTGAACCGATTACAGGCACAGACATTCGGATCGAATCCCGAGACGGAAAACAGGTGTTCAGCACAGTTAAGACCGATGCAAAAGGCCGCTATAGTTCACAGGGACTGCAACCGGGCGTTTACCGGGTAACATTGCTTGTGAACGGCGCGGTCAAGGTGTCGATCC
>QHRI01000022.1 GCA_003221375.1 Verrucomicrobiota bacterium | reverse complement strand
CCGGACTCGAACAGAACATCTATCCTCACCTTTTACGACACAGCTTCGCGACGCATCTGCTGGGAAACGGTGCCGATCTTCGGATCATCCAGGAAATGCTCGGCCATGCCGACATTTCGACGACGCAGGTCTATACCCACGTCGATCAACAGCGATTAAAAGCTGTGCATCGGCAATTTCATCCAAGAGCGTAGAAGGCCCATGTGATGGTGAATCAGCGTGCTATGATGCCCAAAACCGCCGGTACGGGAAACCGCACCCCGACATTTTCGTGCTCGTCGTCGTCCTCTTCCTCGCTTTGACGCGATCCCGTCCGCCCAATCACTTTGCGTTTGATCGAGCATCGAGCATCGAGTATCGCACATCCGCGTCTGAGAGGCGCTGGGTATGAGACGAATTCTGTTGCTGATCATCGCGGTCGCCATTGCTGCATACGCTGGTTGGTACTACTGGAATTTTTCTCAACAGGCTTCGAGCGCTCCTGTGGCCGGGATTCTGCCGCGGGGAACAATTTTTTTGGCGCACATACCGGACTTCAACCGAACACGCGACGAGTGGCGTCAGTCGGACATTTATCAGCTATATCGCGAGCCGGCCGTGCAGGATTTCCTGCGCAAGCCGTTGGACAATATGCCGGCGCCAAAAGTTTTCGTTACGCTGCAGGAGATGGAACAACTCGACCCAAAGAACACCTTCTTCGCCTTGACCTCCATCAGCGATAGCGCTCCCAGTGTTGTGGGAGGCTTTCATTTTCGCGGGACTCAGGAGGACGCCGAGCGGGTCGTCGGCAAATGGCGCGCGATGCTTTTGGAACAACGTCCGGACACGAAGACCGAGAAACTTCAGTATCAGGGCCACGAAATCGACGTTGTCACTGCGACTCCATTTATCGTGGCAACAACGTACGATGGCTCATGGTTCTTCGCGGCGACAAACGTAACGGAATTAAAGGCATTACTGGATCGCGTCGACCATCGCGCAAAAAATTCAGGGGAAACGCTCGATAAGGACGAAGCATATCGCACGGCCACCTTGCACCGACCTTCGAATTTTGCCGCGTTTTTCTATCTCCAGCCCAAAGCATTCTCCGAAAGGCTTGCCGCGCTGCGCGCTGCTGTTCGGTCAAGCCCGACTCCTGGCGAGACTACGATGCTTGAAAAAATGCAGTGCATCGCCGGTTCGACGCGATTCGAGAATGGAAAAATACGCGACGTGCTTTTTCTTGGAATGCCAAAGCTTGAGAATAACGCCACACTCAATCGCTCTTCGCTGACCCTTGGAACAAAGGAAACGTTTTTTTATCTGACGATGCTGCTCAATCTCGGGGAAAAGATGGAAACACTAAACCAGATCGCCGCGCTGGGCGGCGTGGTGCAGAAAGTTTTCCAGGACCTAGCGACCAACGGGATCGCAGCCGAAGATTGGAAAGCGGCGTTCGGCATTGAGCTGGGAGCGCTCGCAGATTGGCCATCCAGCGCGCATTGGCCATCTTTGCTTCTGACCCTGCCAGTGCGGGACCTGGCCAAGGCTAGCAAGATCATAGAAGCATTTACACGCGCCGATGAAGGCTCAATCTGGACTCAGACAGAAAAAGACGGCGTCCACTATTTTTCGAAGCAATCGGTGGCCACACTCGTCGCAATCACTCCAACGATTGCGTTATCTGACCGGATTCTTATCGCCGGGTTCAATCCCGTGTCGGTAGAAGAAGCGGTGAAACGCAGCGCGGGTAACTCATCGGAGCTCGCTGATTCGCAAACCTACAAGGCCGCCGAGCGACTACTGCCAGCGCCGACGAATTTTTTTTCATACGTCGATACAGCGCTATTGTACTCACGGCTTGATGCTTCGCTCCGCCCAATGTTGCTAATGGCCGCGGCTTTCATGCCGGCAATTGCTCGTTCCGTCGATCTAGGCAAACTCCCATCGCCGGAGGTGATTACAAAACACCTGAGCCCGATTGTCTCCTCGCAAAGATACGATCGCAATGGTTATGTGGCCGAGTCGCTTGGGCCAATTACGCTGGACCAGGCAGCGATCAGCCTGGCCATCCTGAGCAGCCTAGGCACGGCCGCTCGACAGCAAGGGGGCGCTACAGATTTTGGCAGTTGGGGACCTTCGTCACCTGTCACACCGCAACCGACGACGAGCACCCCATCGCCCACGCCGTAAAGAAGCGCAAGCGTCCCCGCTTGCGAAAGCCCCGGTAGCACAAGCCGTGAGGCTCGCGCTACTATTCAGCTGCGACATTTCGGCGCGCTTTTGACCTTAAGATCGCGGGAAAACAAAGAAAAGTGCTGCAGTTTGGCGAAAACATGCTATCTTTCACGCCTTATGGCTATTCTAAAGAAAAATGCATTCTCCCGTCGCGTTCCTGATCTGGTAACTGAGGAGCTGGTCGCTGTCCTCTCACGACGTTCGTCGTTTGAATTTAAGCAGTTGTTCGACATCGTGCACGAGAATCTTCGGGCCCGGAATGCTGCCAGCGGTGGCGAGGAAATGCTTCGCTTGCGCGCTTATGAGAAATTACAAAATCTCGTGGCGCGGGGTGCCGTCAAGAAGAATGGCAAGAAGTATAAGGGATTGCCTTCGGCTTTGGCCAACGCGATTGCCCAGCAGAATGGCCATCTTGCCGCTGTAAAATAACCGGGTCCTGCCGGTTCCAGGAATTCCGGATGCTAGGCGAATATTTGCCGGTCCTCCTGCAAATCATCGTAGCCATTCTCTTCGCTACTTCCGCGTTAGTTGTCAGTGTACTAGTAGGCAAAAGCGGGAAACGTACGCCCGCCAAGGACACCGCGTACGAATGCGGCATGATCCCCCAGGGTGAACGCCAGCCGCGCTTCAGCGTGAAGTTTTACGTGGTGGCGATGCTTTTCATCCTGTTCGATATCGAGATCGTGTTCATGTATCCGTGGGCGGTTGTGTATCGCGATGCCATCAGGCAGAGCAGCGTCATCTTCTGGAGCATGCTCAGCTTTATCACGATCCTGATGGTGGGCTATGCTTACGCAGTCAAGAAAGGCGCCTTGGATTTCAGAAGGTAAGTTCTTTCCCGGCAGCCTTGTTCCATCAACGCCCAACTTCAATTCAGGCCATTGAGCATTGGACGTTGCAAGTTGTGTGTTGAACGTTTCCCTTCGATCGAAGGGCTTCACGTCAAATGTCTGGCGCCTCTCCCCGATTTCTACCGCTCCTCCTCGTACTGAGCGTCCTTCTTTGGTTCTATACCACGACAGGCGGACGACAGGTTTTTGTTAAGGAGGTGTTGGGCGGCGCCTATGATTCCCAAGCCGAACATTTCTTGCGAGGCAATGTAGACGTCGATGCGGAGGCGATCGAGCACGAAGCAATGATCGTAAACGATCACGTCCGCATGTACTTCGGACCATTCCCGGCGTTCCTTCGCGTTCCCTTAAATTTCGTTTATCCGGCAGGATATGGGGAATGGTCGCGGATTTCGGGATTTTCTGCAGGGATCATGGCGCTGGTTGCCTTTGCGGGCCTTGTGAGCACAGCCTTGCGCTCCTCTGCGCTTTCCTCGCGTGCGCGCAGTTGGCTCGGAAATGCATGCTTGATCGGGTTCGCTCTAGGCTCGCCCTTTCTCTTATTGCTTGGAAACCTTTCCATTTACGACGAAGCAATCATCTGGGGTCTGGCCTGGTCGGTGGCCGCGCTCTACTTTACGTTTCGCTCGCGACAAACTGAGGGCTCCGCCTTGACGCGTTCATTGCTGGGACTCTCTTTGTGCGCCGCCGGAGCTTTACTTTCCAGAATCACCTTCGGCATACCCTTCCTCCTGATCGCGCCGGTCCTTGTTCTTCGCATACCAAAAGAGAATCGCGTAACTAATCTGTTGGCGCTTCTTCTTCCACTTGGCGCCGCCTTTGCGTTTTATGTTTGGCTAAGCTACGCAAGATTCGGCAACTTCACCGGCGTAAACTATGACTATTACGTCAACCCGGTCCACAGTGAATTTGCCCATGAATATGGTGTATTCAGCCTGCGCCGTATCCCTTATAGCTTTGCTGATTACTTTAGCCTGTACTTTCCAGCCCCCGAGCGCCAGGCGCCTTTCCTCTATGCAGACCGCCACTTCTATGACTATCCTGCTCTCTTTTCCAATCCTGACAGCGAGGTATATATCTCGCTTCTGTGGTCTTCCAGTTGGCTCGTTTTTGCTGCGGTTACAGGGCTCGTATGTCTATTTCGAAGTAAAGCGGCCAGTCTCTTTGAATGGGGTATTGCTGTTGCTCTTTTTATGCAAGTGCTCTGCATCCTTTCGTATTTCCTGCTCGCCCAACGTTACAGCACCGACCTTTATCCTTTTCTGATTTTCTGCCTTGTTATCTTTCTAGGTTCAGGCGCTGCAGCAATGCTATGGTCGCGTTACATAATAGTTGGATTAGTTGTGCTCTCTGCTGTTATAAACTCACTGGCAACCGTCTCCTGGCTGGTCAATGCCGATATAAACGTGCCCGCCCAGACAAGAGCAGTCTGGGAAAAGCTGTTAGGTCGGCCTTCCCATGAAGAGTAACAGCATTCGCGAATTTTCGGCAGCACTAGCGGTATCGCTGTTTGCTGCGATCGCATTTTATTTCTCGACCAAAGCAACACTACACGAGCTGGATTACACAAATCAGATTGCTTCAGCGCTGCTGCATGGCCAGCTAGGTCTTCGGGAAAAACCGCCTGACTGGCTTAACGAAATGATCCCATGGGAAGGCAAATACTACTCGGCCTTTCCGTTGGGAGCAGTGCTTAGCATGCTTCCAGTAGCGCTCCTCCGAAGCGCAGGTCTGATCCAGAGCTTTCCCGGACATATCCTGGCAGCGCTGATTGCTGGTCTGTGCGTTTATTTCTTTTTCCAACTTGCCAGGGGATTCAAAGGTGATTGGGACAACTCTTCGCCGACTCGCTCTATCGCGTTGTCGCCATCTCGACGAATCTTGTTGGCCCTGTTTCCGATTTTCGGAACCTGGACATGGTGTAACCTCGGTTTCGGTGGTGCCTGGCAAATCGCTCTTGGTTTAGCTTTGCTGGGGCAAACCGCTGCGCTGTACTTTACCCTGGTCCGGCCATCGCCATTTATTGCAGGAGCCTTCTTCACCCTGGCTTTTGGGAATCGGACCGAGCTACTGATCACATTACCCCTTTACCTCTATTTGTTCTGGAGTCGTTGTAGCCACGGCGGAGCTTGTTCGCCGCGGCGAATGTCGCCGTGCTCCAAGGAAGAGAACTCTTCCCGCGCCTCGACGCAGCGAGGCGGCTACAAGCTTCATGAGACGGTCTCTATGCTGGTCGGTTTCCTAAGCCTGCCAGCAACACTCGCGCTCTTGACTGCTGCCTTTAACTTCGCGCGTTTCCATTCCATTTTCGATTTTGGCTATATCCACATTCCGGAAGTAGCCCAGGAATCCTGGTATAAGCACGGACTGTTTTCGATCCAGGCTATTCCCTGGAATATCTACACCATGCTGTTCCAAGGCTTCGAGAGTATTGGTTACTTTCCCTACATTCAACCGAACGGATTTGGATGCTCGATCTTCCTTGCCAGCCCTTTCTTGTTTCTCCTGTTTCGCCAGGGCGGACGATACAAGGTAGTCGCCTGGGTCGCGATCGCTCTCTTAACTCTTGTGCTTTGGTTGCATGGGAATCCGGGAAGCTGGCAATTCTCCTATCGTTACGCCATGATCCTGCTTCCCTGGATGTTTCTTCTACTGACCGGTAATGGGCCCGCAAAGATCTCTGTGCCCGAAATCACCCTTTTCGCCGTCTCAGTCGCGATCAACGCGATAGGCACCTGGCAGTTTCTCTGGACCGACCAAATCCAGCCGTAGGGCACTAATTGACGACAAAGGACATCCGATCGCCCATTTCATCTTAGGGCCTACGGCATGCCCAGAGCCAGACGCAGTTGGTTTGTAATACGGCTTGACACAAAGCCAATGCGGCGTGGTAAAAGGCCGCGGGAAATTCTTAAACATTGCCGCATGAAGTCTCGATTTTACATTTTCTCAATCGTT
>QHRI01000451.1 GCA_003221375.1 Verrucomicrobiota bacterium | reverse complement strand
GCGAATTATTGCACGAAGAAATTGCTCATACGGTGATAGCACCTGGAGACATAGAGGATGAGTTGCGTCATCTGGTTGCCGTGTTGCGCGCGTAACCTATTCGCGAACTTCCTGCATTAGTCCCTTGAGGTGATGGACAATTCCAGAATGAAGATCGCCAACAGGTTCTGCGGGACATGCGGCGCAAGATTTTTCGCCGATGCGCCCCAGGAGTTTTGCAGCGCATGTCTCTTAGAGAGTGGCTTGTTCGGCGGGGACGACGAGGAAGCGATCAACTCCGAAAGCCTCGGCGATTCAAATTCGAGATCGATGCCCCAAAATTACCGGAACGCACGTCCGGGACATACGCTGGCAGACTTTGGCGATTACGAGTTACTGGAGGAAATGGGGCGCGGTGGACAAGGGATTGTGTATCGCGCGCGACAGAAAAGTCTCAACCGCACCGTAGCGCTGAAAATCGTTGGCCTTGGTCAGTGGGCGACCCAAAGACACCTGAAGCGTTTCCATCTGGAAGCTGAAGCGGCAGCGAGCCTGGATCATCCCTGCATTGTTCCGATCTACGAGATCGGGGAGCGCGACGGTTCCTGCTATTTCAGCATGAAACTGATCGAGGGGGAACCACTCGACAAAGTTTCCGAGTCCGGACGGACGTCACCGCGCCAGGCGGCAGAGATTATCGCCAGGCTTGCGCGAACGTTGCACTATGCACACGAGCGGGGCGTTCTCCATCGTGACATAAAACCTGGTAACATTCTGATAGACAGAAAAGGCGATCCACATCTGACGGACTTTGGCCTGGCACGCGTGGTTGAGACAGAGAGCACAGTCACTCGCACGACGGAAGCGTTGGGTACCCCCAGTTACATGGCCCCGGAACAAGCAAAAGGCAATAACACTCGGGTAACAAGTGCCACCGACGTATACGGCCTTGGCGCGGTGTTATATCACCTCTTGACTGGCCACCCACCGTTTGCTGGAGGGACGACATACGAAACAATCCGGTTAGTCTTAGAAAGCGAACCACGGCATCCACGTTTGTGGAATGCAAAAACAGATCGCGATCTGGCGACCATCTGCCTGAAATGTTTGGAGAAGGACCCGCAGCGCCGCTACTCTACGGCGCTTGCTCTGGCGGAAGATCTTGACCGATGGCTGAAACATGAACCGATTCAGGCGCGGCACATTACGATGTTGGCCCGTGGGCGGAAATGGGTTCGGCGAAACCCGGCGGTCGCCGGTCTGCTCGCGTCACTAGTCGCCTTGGCGACGGCAATCGGCGTGATCATCTGGAAAAGCGAACTGTTTCGTCCGCCGCCGGCTACTGGGATAGCCGTCCTGCCATTTGACAATCTAAGTCCCGAGAAAGAGGACGCGTCCCTTACCGACGGTGTTCAGGACGACATCTTGACCAAGCTGGCGAAGGTGGCCGGCCTGAAAGTGATCAGCCGCACCAGCGTGATGGAATATCCATAAGAATGCTCAGCTGATCGACACGCGCAGTGATACTCATGTCTGGGCCGAACAATACGATTTTGAATTGAACGACCTGTTTGTAGTTCAGAGCGAGATAGCAAAGAAGGTTGCCGGCCAGCTTGATGCAAAAATCTCAGCCGCCGAATCACTCGCCATCGAGCAGCCAATCACCACTGACCTCGCCGCCTTCGACTTGTTCGCTCGTGCCAAAAATCTGCTTCTGTGGGTGAGTTCGACGACAGGGGGCGAAGCGAAATTGTTGCAGGCAGTCGATCTACTCAACCAGGCGGTAGCCCGCGATCCGTCTTTCTTCCAAGCCTATTGCGAACTCGCTTATGCTCATGGTTTTCTTTACTTTTTTCGCGATGACCACACCCCGGCGCGTCTCGCGTTGGCGGAAGAAGCCGTCAAAACAGCATTTCGTCTCCGACCCGATTCAGGCGAAGCGCACCTGGCGGCAGCGGAAAACCTGTATCGAGGCCATCTGAATTATAAAGCGGCTCTCGCCGAGCTCGAGATTGCGGGGCAAAAATTGCCTAATAACGCCCGGGTATTCGAGATGAAGGGCTACATTCAAAGACGCCAGGGACGCTGGGAGGAATCGACTCGAAATATCGAACGCGCGCTAGACCTCGACCCGCGAAACTTCTTCGCACTGCGCCAGATTGCCATTAGTTACGGACACCTGCGGCGTTACGCCGAAGCGGCATCGGCTTTGGATCGCGCCATAACGGTGGAATCAAACGTGATTAATCAGCTGGCTCGTGCATTCGTAGAATTGGATTGGAAAGCCGACACCGGAAAATTGCATCAATTAATCGATTCGATTCGATCTAAAAATCCCAGCACACTGCCGTCTATCGCTGATACCTGGCTGCTTTGCGCACTGATGGAGCGCGACACCGCTACCGCTGAAAACGCCCTGAACGCATTGGGAGAAACCGCATTAAGCGACGATGTTATGCAATTTAGCCGTCCCTTCGTGGAAGGTCTTATCGCCCGCATGACAAACGATGAGCAAAAAGCGCACTCGGCCTTTATCGCGGCGCGTGCAGAACAGCAGAAAATTGTCGATGCGCAACCAGACTACGGTCCAGCGCTTTGCGTTCTCGGCCTAATCGACGCGGCTCTCGGACGGAAAGATGAAGCACTGCAA
>QHRI01000158.1 GCA_003221375.1 Verrucomicrobiota bacterium | reverse complement strand
CGGTATCCCGACGATCGGTATCGGGTCTGGTAAGCATTGTGATGGGCAAATTCTCGTCACACACGATTTGATCGGGCTGTTTCCATGGTTCACCCCAAAGTTTGTTTCACCCGAAGCACGCGTGGCAGATGAGATTCGGCGGGCCGCCAGGGCCTTCATCGAACAAACCCGGAATAGTTAAAAAGTTAAAAGAGTTAAGAAGTTAAAAAGGTCATAAGACCGACCACTTCCGAAGCGGGCGTCGCGGGTTATCGTTGTAACTTTTTAACCCTTTAACCTTTCAACTTGGCGATTCGTGCTTCCTCATTCCAGATGTGATATGTTCCTGGCCGACCAATGAGAGTTTCCGATTTCGACGATTTTGACCGGTTCGAGACCGAAGGCTTGCTCACCGGAAACAAAGAGCGCAGTTGGCTCTGGTTCGGATTGATTGTTTCGCTGGCGATACATTTCGCCCTGTGCGCTTATTTTTATCGGACACGTTTCCAATCGATTGAAACGATGGTTGCTCAAAATGAGCAGACGCCAACGTTCAAGGTCAGGAGCATTAACGCATCGGACCTCGGCAAAAGCAGTGTCGAAGCGCGGCGCTTCCGGACGACATGCGGGATGTTTTGCCTGATCAACCCAAGGTGGAACAGCCAGAAGTAAATTCCGTGCTTACTGAAATTGAGCGTTCGACTGCCCAGAGTCTCGCCAATGATCCAAGCGCGCCGCACGAGCAATCGCTGCTCAACAGCAATTCACAATCAGGCCGTCCTCAGCCGGCGCTCAGCGGGACGGAATTGGCAACCAGTACAACGATCAAGCGTCCCAACACGTTTACCAGCAAGATGCCCGGCGACAGCGCGGGACCAAACAAAGGGCACACAGCTGGGTTCAGCGATTTGGATCAGCTACTCGCGCAAAAGGGTCCGCTCGGTTCGGGTACCAAATTACGACTACCTGATGATCAGCTGTTTGAATATGACAGCGACGTCTTGCAATCGAGTGCCATCAGTCAACTGCAAAAACTAGGCACTCTCATCCAACGCAACTCGAAAGCGACATTTTCCGTTGAAGGATACACGGACTCGTTCGGCACATTCGAATACAATCTCGATCTAAGTCAGCGCCGCGCGGACAGCGTGAAGCGCTATTTGGTGGAAGTGATGCGGATTAATCCTGCGCAGATCGAAACGCGCGGTTACGGGGCGACGAAATTCCGGGCGTCGGCAAGCGGATCAATTGAAGAGCAGAGTCCCAACCGCCGGGTGGAGGTTGTGGTGCATACGAGCGAAGGGTGAATGTGGCGCAAGTTTGTAACTTGCGAGTCTCTTCAAGCGCAACTTGCAAAGTTGCGCCACCTTGAGGAGGGTTGGCCCTCTACCAGTTTTTGACCCACTGATTTGGGTCAGTCGAGTTAGCGGTACTCCAGAGATCGAACGTAGGATTGTAACCTTTGGTGCTGTCTCCTGTCGTTGCTTGGATCGTCGAATAGCCGTAACTGTTCCCGAACGGATCTCGAATCGCAGTAACGTCTGCCGTGGAAGGCGGTGCCGGTAACAACATATTCGGTTTAAACGTGAAATATGTTTTGCCGGAAGGAGTTTCTGAACGGTTTCCACTCGTGACGCCCATCAACCGTTCATAGAGGAAAAGCGACGCTGCGGAGTAGGCGGGATCTGACGGATCCAGATAGGTCCGCGCGTCGAGGGTATTCGTGGCTGAACCGGCAGGATAAACTCCATTATCTGCCTTGTAACTTTCACAGGCAGCCGCCATGGCGGCGATTTCTGTCTCGGCGCGGGAACGCGCAGCTTTTTTTTGGACGTACCCGACTGTGCTTAGAACTAATCCGGCGAGAATGACGATAACGGCGATGACAACGATCAGCTCGATGAGAGTAAAGGCAGCCGTAGCGGCAGGCGTGCCGCCTGCATCCTTTCGATTTGCCGCAGCCGACACGGCTGCCTCTACAGAATCAGAAACGCACATGCAAGATCGACAATGTATCTCCGCAGGCGCGCTCACGTTTGCTGTTGCAAGCCGCTGATGATGCTGATGAGCGGGGTAAACAGAGCCAGCACGATGGTGCCGACGATCAGTGCGAGAAACACGATCATGATCGGCTCGAGCATCGACGTAAGCGCCGCGACCGAGTTATCGACTTCATCATCATAAACATCGGCAATCTTTAGCAACATTTCCGGAAGTTTACCGGTTTCTTCGCCTACATCGATCATGCTGATTACCATCGGCGGAAAAGAGCGGCTGGCTTCCAGCGGTTGAACAATCGATTCGCCTTCCTTTACGCTGTCGTGTACCTGTGAGATCGCTGCGGCGATGGCGGCGTTGCCGGCGGTTTCGCGGGTAATGTTTAATGCCTGCAAAATCGGAACACCGCTCGTGACCAGTGTTCCCAGTGTGCGCGAAAACCGCGAGATCGCTGTCTTGCGATTTAAATCGCCAAAGAGCGGCATGCGCAGTTTGAAATTATCAATCACGAATCGCCCGCCCCGGGTGCGGTTGATGAATTTGTAGGCTGCCCCTGCGGCGATCACGGCGCCGACCAGGAGCAGGCCATGGTGCTGCACGAAGTTACTCGCGGCGATGACAAACCTGGTGATGGCCGGCAGCGGCTTATTGCCGAGCATATCATGGAAAATGGCTTCGAATTTCGGCACGATGAAGACCAGCAGAAAACCCATGATCCCAACTGCCAGTGTGATCACGATCATGGGATAGACCATTGCGGCGACGACTTTGTTTTTGATCTTCGCGGCTTTCTCCTGAAACTCCGAAAGCCGGTTAAGCACCAGCTCGAGCACGCCGCCGACCTCGCCCGCTTTGACCATGTTGACAAACAGGTCGTTAAAAATCTTTGGGTGCAGGGCCAGCGCGTCCGAAAACGTATTACCGCTCTGTAATGAGTCAGCGAGTTTGTTAATAGTATTCTTCAATACTTTGTCGCGTTCTTGTTTTGCCAGAACGGTCAGGCTTCGCAACAAAGGCAATCCGGAGTCAATCAGCGTCGCCAACTGACGCGTGAAAATCATCAGGATTTTTGGCTTAATTTTCGCGCGCTGGAAAAGAACGATGCCAGTTTTCGCGCGCGGTTTCGTCGCGCGGGCCATCTTCGCGGCGCGGCGACGATCCGCTTTGTTGTCAGCGCTGGCTACGGCCTCCTCGTAGACGCTGGTAGGGAAATACCCAGCCTGGCGTAGCCGGCCGATTGCGTCATTGGTTGAAGCGGCGTTACTTCGGAATGCAAAGTCGAGCGACGAGATTGGATGAACTTGGGAATGACGAAGTAATGACGAATGAGAAAACCTCAAGAAATCGAGAGCTCTTCTTTTCATCGTTCGGTCATTTTGGCTTCCTTCGTCGTTCATTAGTGCTTCCTCACGTATATCTCAGCACTTCTTCGACGGTGGTGTCGCCAGCGAAGATGCTGCGCAAACCGTCCTGGCGCAGTGTTATCATTCCAAGCTCAACGGCCTTTTGTTTCAATGTAACCGTTGGCGCGCGTTCATTGATCAATTCACGAATCGGATCGGCGATTCTCAGCAGTTCGTAGATTCCTTTTCGTCCCTTGTATCCTGTGTTGTTACAAGCGTCACAACCTTTCCCGTAGAAGAATTGTTTATTGCCGATGTCCTGTTGCGAGATCCCCAGCTCAGCCAGCAACGTCTCGCTCGGTTTGTAAGTAGTGCGGCACTGGCGGCAGATGCTGCGCAACAAACGCTGACCGAGGACGGCTTCGAGCGTGGATGAAATCAGAAACGGTTCGACGCCCATGTCGATCAACCGCGTGATCGCTCCGGGCGCGTCGTTTGTGTGGAGCGTGGTGAAAACAAGGTGCCCCGTCAGAGAGGCCTGAATGGCAATTTGCGCGGTCTCCAGGTCGCGTGTCTCGCCGACCATGATGCGATCCGGGTCCTGGCGCAGAAATGATCGCAAAACGCGCGCAAATGTCAGGCCGATTGCTTCATTCACCGGCACTTGCACGATCCCTTCCAAATCGTATTCGACAGGCTCTTCTGCAGTGAGGAGCTTGGAATCAATCGTATTGACCTTGCGCAGGCAGGAGTAAAGCGTCGTCGTCTTTCCCGAGCCGGTCGGTCCGGTCGCAATGAAGATGCCGTTGGGACGCTCGATCATTTCCAGCAGAAAATTGTAGATGTAGTCGGGCATGGCGAGCGCTTCGAGATCCAGATTTACGATGCTGCGATCGAGCACGCGCAGCACAAGGCTCTCGCCAAATTGAGTTGGCAAAGTTGAAACTCGAAGGTCGACATTGCGTCCCGCGATATTCTTCTGAATACGGCCATCCTGTGGAAGTCGCCTCTCTGCGATGTTCATATTTGCCATCACTTTCACGCGCGAGATTACGGGCAGAGCAAGGTGACGCGGCGGCGGTGACATTTCGTAGAGCGCCCCGTCAACGCGATAGCGGATTTTGAATTCGTTTTCAAATGGCTCGAAGTGAATGTCGCTCGCCCGGTCCTGGATCGCCTGATAAAGAATGAGATCGACAAAGCGAATGATGGGAGTCGCGTTTGCTTCTGCTTCCACTGCTGCCTCGCCGTCTCCCTCGCGTCCGCTTGAGACGGACAAAAGCTCGCCAGCCTGGCCGAGTTGCTTGAGAACGTCCTCCATGCTCGTCGTATCGCTGCCGTAATGCTGCTTGATCAGGTCTTCGATTTGGTGCTCCGGTGAAACGACGACTTGAATGTCCTTACCGAGCGCGAAGCGAAGATCTTCCGCGACCTGGAGATCGAACGGATCGATCAGCGCGACTCGCAATGTGGTCCCGCTCATTTCAACTGGGAGAGCGCCATGTAACCGGGCCAAACCACTCGGAATGAGGCGCAAAATTGCCGGCGCGATGTCACGCTCGGTCAGATCGACAAAATCGGTGCCAAGTCCGTTCGCAATCGTCTGGAAAAAAGTGTCCTCATCGATGAAGCCGCCATCGGTCATCGCCTGCACAAGGGTCTTGCCGTTCAGTTCTACCTCACTCAGGACGTCCTCCGCCTGCGAAGGCTCGAGTACGCGCTGCTCGACAAAAAATTCGGCAAGTTGTTTCGCTTTCATCTTTTGTTAGCTCACATCTCCCACTGTGATGGAGATGACTTCTTCGGCGGACGTGAGACCCGCCAGCACCTTGCGGACGCCGTCTTCGCGGAGCGTGCGCATGCCTAGTTCACGCGCACGTTGGCGCAACATCAATGTCGGACTGCGTTTGTTGATCATATGGCGCACGTCGTCGTCGATCGGGAAAATTTCAAAGATGCCCACTCGACCCTTGTAACCGATCTGACGGCATTGGTCGCAGCCTACCGGCTTCATTACCTGGGCCTCGGAGAGTTGTCCCGGCTCAATTCGCAGTGCGCGCAATTCGGTCTCGCTGAGCTCCGCTGGTTGTTTGCAATGTGCACATAATCGTCGGACAAGCCTTTGTGCCATGATTGCTCGGACGGAGGACGCCACGAGAAACGGTTGAACACCGAGATCGACCAAGCGCGCGACCGCAGCGGGCGCGTCATTCGTGTGCAGCGTGCTGAAGACAAGGTGACCGGTAAGACTGGCGTTCGTAGCAATGCTCGCTGTTTCGAGGTCTCGAATTTCACCAATCATGATAATGTTCGGCGCCTGGCGCAGAATGGAACGCAAGGCGGCCGGAAAAGTCATTCCGATCTCCGTATTCACCTGTACCTGATTGATCCCGGTCATTTGATACTCGATCGGTTCTTCTACCGTGATGATTTTGCGGTCCGGCTTGTTGATGTAATTGAGACAGGCATAGAGGGTGGTGGTCTTGCCGGAGCCGGTAGGGCCGGTGACCAATAGAATGCCGTCCGGCAATTTAATCATGCGCTCGAATGTTTCCTGATCATCGGAGAAAAATCCAAGCTCCGGTAAGCCGAGCTTTAGACTGGATTTGTCCAGCAGACGCATCACCACGCTCTCCCCGTGATTGGTCGGAATTGTCGAGACCCGAAGATCGAGCGGCTTCTTTTTGATTTTTACCTGGATCCGCCCGTCCTGGGGCAGGCGTTTCTCGGCAATGCTCATCGAACCGGTCATGATTTTGAGGCGGCTGATGATGGCTGATTGCAAACGTTTCGGCGGCGCTTGCATTTCCTGCAGAACGCCGTCGACCCGAAACCAGACACGAAATTTTTTGTCCAGCGGTTCGAGATGAATGTCGCTCGCGCCCGCGCGATGCGCCTCGATCAGCAACATCGAGACCAGCCGGATAATCGGCGCATCCGCTTCATCAGTGGCAATCGCTTCCGAGCCATCGCCAATTTCCAATCCGAGATCGATGTCTTCGCCGATTCTTTTCTGCAAGACGTCCGCTGCTTCGTCGGCGGTCCCGTAATATTTGATCAATGCCTCGCGAATTTTCTGGGGACTGGTGCACACCAGTTCCAACTCGCGTTGCAGAAGAAAACTCAGGCTATCGATCGTATCGATGTCGAGCGGATTGCCGACCGCGACCACAAGGCCGGTCTCGCCGAAAGCGACCGGAATCACTTTGAAACGGCGCGCGTCTTCGCCGCGGATTTGACTGATGATTTGCGGCGGAATCACCATGGAAGAGATATCGATCCAATCCATGTGCGCTTGCGCTGCGAGCGTGCGCGAGACGTCCACGTCGGAGACAACTCCGTCATTGATTAAAATATCGACTACGCCGGGCTCTCCGTTTAGAAGCGACCGCGCGCTATCGATCTGATGGCGTGTGATGAGTCCACCCTCCTCGAGGGCTTTGAGCACGTACTCTTCGTTGTGTTGCACCTGGGAAGAATGCTGGGCGCCGGAGTTTACCGTAAAACCGCCAAATTTCCAGCGGGAGGAGATGGTAGGGACATAGCGCTGTGATGTCCGGACGCCGCAGCGCGGCGTCCCTACCGAGTTGGCGATTACTCAACGGTCACGCTTTTGGCGAGGTTCCGTGGTTTATCGACATCGCGACCGAGCTCAACTGCGAGATGATAAGCGAGAAGTTGAAGTGGGACGACGCTCAGAATCGGCATGACGTACTCGGGCGCTTCCGGCAGCACGATAATTTCATTGGCAACTTCCTTCAGTTGCTTCGGACCGTTTCCGCTGGTCACCGCAATGACCGGACCCTTGCGCGCTTTCACCTGTTCGATGTTGTTCAGGTTTTTGGAGAAAACCGAATCGTCCGGCGCGATAAACACCGAAGGTAGATCGGGACGAATCAGCGCAATGATGCCGTGCTTGAGTTCAGCGCTGGGATGCCCTTCGGAAAAGAGGTAGGTAATCTCCTTCATTTTGAGCGCTCCTTCCAGCGCCACCGGGAAGTTGAATTGCCGCCCAAAGAAAAGCACGCCATTTGCCCCGGCGTATTTTTTGGCGATGGCCTTGATCTGATCACTCAGTTCCAAAACCGCTTCGATCTGGCCGGGCAACGCTTCTAGTGCTGCGATCACGCGGCTGCCATCTGTAGCGGCAAGATTGCGCATCCGTCCAAAGAGCAGCCCGAGCAGCGTAAGAATGACAAGTTGCGATGTAAACGATTTCGTCGCAGCGACGCCGATTTCCGGTCCGGCGTGCATGTAGACTCCCCCATCGCTCTCTCGCGCGATTGTGCTTGCGACGTTGTTACAAATTCCCAACGTGCGAAAGCCTTTGCGTCGGCTTTCACGCAAAGCACCAAGTGTGTCCGCGGTTTCACCACTCTGGCTGATGGCGAACACAAGTGTCTCGGGAGTCATCGGCGTGTTGCGATGACGAAACTCACTGGCGTATTCGACTTCGGTTGGAATGCTGGCCAGCCGCTCGATCAAATATTCACCGACCCTTCCAGCATGAAGCGCCGTGCCACAGCCCATAAGAACAATACGGCCGACGTCGCGAAGCTCGGGAGGCGCCATGTTCAGGCCGCCCAGCTTTGCAGTGCATTCGTCCGGATTAAGACGACCGCGCATCGCGTCGCGGACCGTGTTTGGCTGCTCAAAGATTTCTTTGAGCATGTAATGGGGGTAATCCCCTTTTCCGATGTCCTCGGCGGTAAATTCAACTTTGCTGACCGGGTGCTCGGTGCTGTCTCCCGCGAGCGAAGTGATCTCGAACTTGTCTCGCCCTGCCGCGACGACATCGAAGTCGTTTAGATAAACAGCGTCGCGGGTGTAAGCGACGATTGCGCTCACGTCACTCGCCAGAAAGTTCTCGCCATTGCCAACGCCGAGCACGAGTGGGCTGCCACGTCGGGCGCCAATCATAAAATCCGGAATATCGGCATGGACCAAAGTGATACCGTAGGTGCCGATCACTTGCCCAAGTGCGGTACGAACAGCAGCGAGCAGTCGAGCTTTCTTTTCTGGGACGTCCACTGTGCTGGCGCATGATTCGTCGTAGAGTTTTCCAATTAAATGCGCGAGCACTTCGGTATCGGTTTCGGAGCGAAAGTTCGTATCGCCGCTCCGGATTAGCTCATCTTTAAGCGTCTGATAATTTTCAATTACTCCGTTGTGGACGAGTGCCAGCTTGCCGCTGGCGTCGAAGTGCGGATGTGCGTTTTGGTCGGTGACTTTGCCGTGCGTGGCCCAGCGCGTGTGACTGACGCCCAGCGACCCTGAGACCGGCTGCTTCCTCATTAGGTTTGCCAGCGCCGCGATGCGCCCCGCACATTTGCGTGTTTCTAAACGGCCCCCATCTACGACAGCGATCCCGGCTGAGTCATAGCCCCGATATTCAAGACGACGCAGTCCATCCAGCAAAATGGGCGCCGCTTCCGCGCGCCCAACGTAGCCAACAATCCCACACATTTTTCCTCACTGTAACGGCGGCTGTCCTCAGCCGCAACATTCCGTCTTACTGCAACTCTTACTCTTCAACAGGTCCTGCCTCGATCCGTGAGCATGAGCAACATTAGGAATGAGCTACGCGCAAAAAAGTTACCGCAAAAAAGCAGCCGCT
>QHRI01000450.1 GCA_003221375.1 Verrucomicrobiota bacterium | reverse complement strand
TATGAGGGCCAGGGCCCGGAGCACTCCAGCGCCCGACTGGAGCGGTTTCTGCAAGCTTGCGCCGAGGACAATATCCAGGTCTGCAATCTGACCACCGCAGCGCAATATTTTCACGTCTTGCGGCGCCAGATGAAACGCGACTTCATTAAGCCGCTGATCATCATGACGCCTAAGAGTCTGTTGCGAGCGAAGATTGCTTCCTCGCCTGCCGAAGAATTTATCCATGGCCGGTTCGAAGAAATCCTCGGTTCGCCCGAGGCGGGTTCCGTTGAAAAAGTGAAGCGAATTATCTTTTGCTCGGGCAAAGTTTATTACGACCTGCTCAATTACCGAACCCAGCGCAACATCGACGACGCAGCGATCGTTCGCATCGAGCAGCTTTACCCGTTGGCCGAAAAGAAACTGCGCGAAATGCTCAAGCCATTTCCGAAGCCAGCTCCAGTCCCGCCGTTGGCGCGCTGGTTCGCCACAAACGCGAGCAAGCCCGCTTGGTGGCTGACGCGTTTGCGGTTTGAGAACGCCGTATCCGCCTCATCTGTCGCATTCGTTGATGGCACATATGCGCCATAACTATTGACGAAACGCATCTCGACCGCGACGCTCATTTACGCATGGCTATTGAAGTAAAAATTCCCGCCATTGGTGAATCAATCACCAGGGGAGTTGTCTCTGCATGGCACAAAAAATCCGGCGCGTTTGTCGACGCAGGCGAAGCGCTCTTTACCCTCGAGACCGACAAGGTTTCCACCGAAATCGTCGCGGAGAAAGCTGGCGTGCTGGAAACGAAGGTACCAGAAGGTCAGGAAGTGAAGATTGGCGAGGTAGTTGCCATCATCGACGATTCAAAACAGCCACCAGAGGAAAGGAAAATTCCCGACGTAAAGAAGTCTGAGAAGCCTGCTGAAAAAAAGAAGGAACCACAGGAGAAGAAGGAAGCTAAAACGGAGAAGAAATCTGTGGAAGAGAAGGAAGCTGTAGCCGCAGGCGTTGACCGCGACAGAGCGGCTTTTTCCCCCGCAGTTCGTCGGATTATCGAAGAAGAGAAGCTTGACCCGGAAAAAATTCGCGGGACTGGCGAGGGAGGTCGCCTAACAAAGGGTGATGTGTTGGCTGCGGCAGAGGCGCGGGGCAAGACGGAGCCTGTAGTGACCGAAGCGCCGTCCAGTAAAGAAGTTGAACCTTCCGGTGACGGGCGATTCACACGCAAAAAGATGTCCCCTCTACGCCGTAAGATCGCGCAGCAACTCGTAATGGCGCAGCATACCGCGGCGATCCTGACGACTTTCAACGAATGCGACATGAGCGCCATCCAGGAATTGCGCCGGAACAAACAAGATGAGTTCACGAAAAAGAACGGAGTCAAACTGGGTCTGATGTCGTTCTTTGTTAAAGCCTGTGTGGACGCGCTCAAAGCCGTGCCGGTAGTGAATGGTCATATCGAGGGCGAGGACTTCATCCAAAACAATTTCTATGATATAGGCGTGGCGGTGGGCACGGAGCGCGGACTCGTGGTGCCCATTGTGCGCGATGCGGACAAGAAAAGCTTTGCGGGTCTGGAGCGTAACATCGCCGATTACGCCGGCAGGGCACGCGACGGGAAACTAAAAATCGAAGACCTGCAGGGCGGCACGTTCACGATCACAAACGGGGGAGTGTATGGATCGCTATTTGCGACCCCGATTTTGAATCCGCCGCAAAGCGGTATCCTGGGCATGCACAAGATCATGCCGCGAGCAGTTGCGGTGGATGGGAAAGTGGAAGTCCGTCCGATGATGTATCTCGCACTGAGCTACGATCACCGCGCAATCGACGGAAAAGAAG
>QHRI01000157.1 GCA_003221375.1 Verrucomicrobiota bacterium | reverse complement strand
TTTTAACAATGCGGAGCCGCCATTTCTGGAGACTACTTTTTTGACAGAACAACGAAAGTTCAGATCAATGAAATCTGGACGCACCCAATCAATGACCTGGCACGCCGCTTCCGCCATGTGCTTGGCGTCGGCACCGAAGAGTTGTACACCGATTGGCCGTTCGATCTCATCAAAATCCAGGTATTCCCGCGTCCGCGCATTGCGGTGGAAAATTCCATCGGCAGAAACGAATTCGGTCGTGAGAACGTCAGCGCCATATTCTTTGCAGAGTTGCCGAAAAATTTTGTCCGACACCCCGGCCATCGGCGCGAGGTAAAGAGGAAATTGTTCGAAAAACCAGGGGAGAAGCATGTCGATCTTTCAACTATGTGCCGCGGTTTGGAGCAGGTGCGCCACTTCGTTTTGCACGTTTTCTAGCTCGTCGAGTCGCAATTGTGGATCGGGTACGATGAATACATCGCCGGTTGCGCCGTGTTCGTAGATCAAAACACGCCCATTGGTATTCTTTTCCGTCTTCACTTGTTTCAAAACGCGCTTGCGCTCCAGCATCACGGCCAGGACGTAGCAAGCATTCGCAGGCGGGTTTTTGGATGCAACTAAACGGCGAAAGAGTTGTTCCGCGTTTTCCCTCGGCAGAGCCTCCTGCGGCTTCGGCGGCAATGGCTCGTAGCGCGATTTCCAAAATGAAAATGGTTGAATGTTTTCGTTTCGATTTTGCCAGGCTTGTTCACTCAAATCCTCGCGGCGATAGCCATCAGCGCCGTGATAAAGCAGGGTGTAGAAATATTCTCCGGCAACAAACGGCCGATGCGTTACGGCGCAAGCGTCTGCCCGATGTGTGATTGCCCATTCGTTTGGTAGCGGGGTCATCGTGTTACTATACGGCGCGTGGCGAAAAGATGAAGACTTGGCGGCTCGCGGTTGGACGCGCGCAGATAAAGCAGATAGAGGCCGATCGCAGCGAAAAGGAGGTTCGGCGCCCACGCCGCCACCCAGGGAGAAACACGGTCACCCTCGCCAAGCGCGAGAAACAGGTGCACCAAAAAATTCATCGCAAAGACCAGAAAAACCGCAGCGGCGACACTGGATAACACACCCCGTCGCGAATAACCGATTCCGAGCGGCGCAGCAATGCAGACAACAACTAGACAGGTCCACGGCAGAGCAAACCGATACTGAAAATGGGTGCGAAACGGCGCGAGCAGCGTAGCGGGGAAATCCGCGTTGAAATGCAAATACTCTCGTAATTCCGGCAGGCTTAGAAATTCTGCGTGTTCATTTGCGCTGCCGAGCCGGAACGGAGTTTCACTCCAGTGTTCGAGCTTGAGCGAAGGATAAATCTGTTCGTCAACGATATTTCCCGCGTGATCATAGTGAACAACCTTCACGTTCTCCAAATCCCAGGTTTTGGTTTCGGAACGGTAGGTCGCACGACTCGCGACGTAATTTGTAACGATATTGTCGTTCGTGTCCTGTTGAAGAACCTGAACGTTGTTGAATGTGTTGCCCCGGGGAAGGAAATTTTGAATGAACCACGTGCGCAAATCGGTTCGGTTACGGAAAATTTGCCCCTGGACATACCGACTGGGACGGGCCTGCGCTTCGGAAAGAAAATTTTTGCGGGCGAGTTCCGCGTGGGGAGCGAGCGAATAGTTGAGCGCCATGCTGCCTCCCACAGTCAGGAGCCCCATACCGATCAAGGGCAACAGAACTCGTGGGAGACTTATGCCAGCGGTGAGCATGGAGACAATTTCGTTGGAGCGCGACATTCGACCGAGAGCGAAAAGGAGCGACAACAGAAGGGAAACCGGGAGTAAAATAATCAGAACCTGCGGAATCTGCGTGGCGTAGTAACGAACGACCAGCAGGAGACTGACGCGCTCATCGATGAACGTCGAAATGTTATCGCTCACGTCGAAAATGAGCCAGATGGAGATGAACCCGGCGATGCAGTAAAGATAAACCTGCAAGAAATTGCGAATGACGTATCGGTCGAGGATCTTCATGACGACTTGGATGGTTTCGGGTCGTCGTTACCGTACTCGAATCAGTAGCGAGCGCCAAATTACAAGACGAAGAATGACGAAATCCAAATGATGAAGCTCGAAAGAAGGACGAATGATCAAATGCCAAAGGAATGCCGGGTCGGTTCTTCGTCATTCGGGCTTTGGGCTTCGTTCGTCATTCGTCATTCGCCTGCCACGCCGGAGCTGAGCGAAGGCGGGTGCTTCGTCATTTCTGGTTACGCGGCATGATTGCATTGAAAGACAGTTTGGGCAGTGATTTTGTCGAACGTGTCCGCGGATTTTTCTCGGAAAGCGGCCCCTTATCGAAGGCGAAAAATTTCGAGTTCCGTCCGCAACAGCAGGAAATGGCTGCGGCCATTGCTAAGGCGCTGGAGGAAGAGCGCCATCTGGTAGTCGAAGCTGGAACCGGCGTAGGCAAATCCCTCGCTTATCTCGCGCCGGCAATCTTATGGGCGATTGAGGAGCACAAAAAAGCAATCGTCTCGACTCACACCATTAATCTCCAGGAGCAACTTCTTTACAAAGATATTCCTATTCTGAAGAAGATTCTGCCGGTCGAATTCAACGCCGCGCTGGTGAAGGGGCGCCAAAATTACCTTTGTCCGCGACGATTGGAACGTGCATTCCAGCAGGCCAATGAGCTTTTCACTGGACCGGAGCAAAATGAACTTAACAGGCTGGCGGAATGGGCCCGGACCACACGCGACGGTTCGCTCAGCGATCTGTCGGTGGAGCCTGATCCAAAAGTTTGGATACAGGTCTGTAGCGAAGCACATATCTGCACACAGAAAACGTGCGGCCAGGATTCGCGCTGTTTTTATCAACAAGCGCGGAAAGGTCTGCTGGCAGCCGATGTTCTCGTCATCAATCACACACTACTCTTCATCCTGCTCGGCGACCCCGAGTTGCAGGCGGAGCGCGAGAGCGGTTTCATTTTTCCTAATGATTTTCTGATTTTGGATGAAGCGCACACAGTCGAGCAGGTCGCATCGCGGCGGATCGGGATCGGCATTTCACAATACGGTCTAAGGTCAACGATTCAGCGACTCTATAATTCCCGAACCCGGAAGGGCTTGTTCACAGTGTTGCGCGATGCCGAGGGCGTACGGCTCGCGGCTGAACTGGTCGAGGACGCGGAGAAGTTTTTCGCCGCGGTTGAATCGAAATGCAATTTCAAGAAGGGCCGCGAATTTCGTGTGCGTGGTGCAGATGTCGTGCCCGACACACTCACTAGTCGGCTGGCAACCTTGCAAGCGAGGATCTCCGAAGTTGTAAAACGAACTGACGACGAGTTTCTAAAAGCAGAATTACAAGAATACGGCAGGCGGACTCATGAGGCCCGCACCGGAATCGCGACGTTTCTTGAGCAAAGCGCTCGTGAACATGTGTATTGGGTGGAGCGCACGGGAAAAACCGCACAATTTCTCACCCTCGACGCGGCGCCAATTGATATCGCGCCTGTGCTGCGTCGAATGCTCTTTCGCGAAAATTGTTCGTGCATCATGACCAGCGCGACACTCTCAGTGGGTCGCAGCGATCTAGCCTATTTCCGGCAACGGATCGGGGCGGGCGAAGCCGAGCCGGCATTGCTAGGCGGTCCGTTCGATTTTCAGAAACAGATGAAGATGTTCATTGTCAGGAAAATGCCCGATCCGCGCGACGCTCAATACGAGGAAGCGCTGGAACATTGGGTCGCGCATTTTGTCGAGAAGACTGATGGACGGGCATTCGTTCTTTTCACCAGTTATCGCGGCATGCAGCAGGTGGCCGAGCGAATGTCGCAGTTCTTTTCGCAAAAGAAATTCAATCTCCTGGTGCAGGGTGGCGGCGCGCCGCGTGGGAAGCTCTTGGAGCAATTTAGGACCACACCGCGCAGCGTTCTTTTTGGCACCGACAGTTTTTGGATGGGCGTTGATGTTCCCGGCGAAGCGCTTTCGAACGTGATTATTACGCGTCTACCGTTTGCCGTGCCCGATCATCCGTTGATCGAAGCGAAACTCGGACTTATAGAGGAGCGCGGCGGCGATCCGTTCACTGAATATTCGCTGCCGGAAGCAATCCTGAAACTGCGACAAGGCGTGGGCCGCTTGATCCGAACAAAGAGCGATCACGGTATCATCGTGATCCTCGACAATCGTATCGTGACCAGGCCCTACGGTCGCGCCTTTCTGCAAGCCCTACCGAAATGTCCGGTAGAAATAATTTGAGGCGGCAATGCTCAGGAACTTGTCATTCCGAGGAACCTCTGGAATTTAGAGATGTCTCGACTCGGCTCGACATGACAGAGAATGTTTATAATGTTCACTTGAACATATCCAAGCATTGGATTAATTTGAGCGCATGGAGCGCTCTGATTCGTCGAATTCCTTCGCGACAAGAGACCGTCAGAGCAAGATCCGCCAAATTTTGAGCATCCTCCATAAGTGGGGCGTTCACACACTTGGGCAGCTTGCGATCCTGGACAGGGAGCAACTGGGCGCGCGACTTGGACCAGAAGTAATCCAAATGTGGGAACGGGCAAATGGGCAATCGAATCGAGTGCTCAAATTGATCCGGCCGCCGGAGTCGTTTGAAGAGAGCTTCGAATTCGAAAACGAAATTGAAACCGCCGAACCGATTCTCTTCATGCTGCGTCGATTTTTGGAGCAACTCGCCATCCGATTGAGCGGAATTTATCTCGTTACAAAAGAACTGACCCTGCGCATCGCATTCATGGATAAACAAATTTACGAGCGCATTTTCAAAATTCCGCAGCCGACCAACAATGTCGATCTTCTCTTTCGGATGCTGCATACACATCTGGAAAATTTTAAATCGGAATATCCAATCGTTGCGGTCGCGCTGAGCGCGCATCCGATCAAGCCTGCGAGGGAACAATTCGGATTATTTGAAACTACATTACGCAATCCGCATCAGCTCTCAGAAACGCTTGCACGTTTGACCGCTCTTCTGGGCGCTGATCGAGTCGGCACGCCGGTCTTGGAAGAAACACATCGGCCGGACGCATTTCGGATGGAAGCGTTTTTGTGGCATGGGCTTCCAGCCCATCCGATTGGCAGGATGCCAATGCCACGCGCAGCGCTGCGCCGTTTTCGACCAAATGTGTCGGCATCAGTCTTATTGGATGAAGACGGCCCTGTCCACGTCCGCGGCGCAGATGTTCGCGGTAAAATCATCGAGCAACGCGGTCCATTTTTGATTTCTGGGAATTGGTGGGACGAAAAATCGTGGACGCGCGCAGAGTGGGATCTGGATTTGGAAGATGGGAAACTGGTTCGGTGTCACGAATCGGAGGGAACTTGGAGAATTGATGGTGTGTACGACTGAAATTGTCATCTCGAGCGGAGCGAGAGATCTCACGAAAAGATTATCGAGCACTCTCAGCTTCCAACGTGATCAATGCTTCGTAGGGAGGTTCCTTCGCCTGCGCTCAGGATGACATGCCATGTCTTACGTCGAACTACATGCGTGCAGCGCATTTAGTTTTTTGCGGGGCGGTTCATTTCCGGAGCAATTAGCTGAGGTTGCCACCGAGCTGGAAATGCCCGCGATGGCTTTGCTCGATCGCAACGGGGTTTATGGCGCGCAACGATTTTCCGTCGCTGCGCGCGAACACAATGTCCGCCCGATCATTGGTTGCGAATTGCGAACTGCTGACCCAGTCGCATCTGCGCAGCGAAAAAGGCAAATGCCAGGTGCGCTGGGATGAATTACCGCAATTCGCTGAAGGTTTGATCGCGCTCTTTGGATCGGGGAGCACAGGCTGCCAGCCTGTAGCGTCCGGCAGCTTGCCGGATGCAATTTCTCCACGAGCACGGCGTTTCATTCCGGATTTGCGGCAGGCTGCCGCAAACAACGGGCTGGCAGCCTGTGCTCCCCGGAGTGCAGAAGAACACGCGCGATTTTTGATCGACACTTTTGGCCGTGAAAATGTTTTCGTGGAACTTCAGCGGCATTTCATTCGGGGTGAAGAACGCGTCAATCGCGAACTGATCGATCTGGCGCGCGCACACCGATTATCGCTTCTCGCAACAAACGGGGTGAAATACGCGAAGCCGTACGGTCGAGAAGTGTTGGATGTTTTCACCTGCATCCGCGAGCACACCCATCTGGACGCTGCCGGCAAATTGCTAACCCAAAATGCCGAGCGCTATTTGAAAAGCGATCGGCAAATGCGAGCAATCTTCGCGGATTTGCCAGAAGCAATTGAAAACACATCACGCCTGGCCGAGCGGCTCATGTTTTCGCTCGAAAATCTCGGATACGAATTTCCCGAATATCCGGTGCCCGCCGGTCATACCATGGATTCATTTTTGCGCACCATTGTCTGGTTCGGAGCGCAACAGCGTTACGCTGCGATTAGCACGAAAGTAAAACGTCAGCTCGAAGAGGAACTGACGCTTATCATAAAGCTCCGCTTTCCGGGTTATTTTTTGATCGTCTGGGACATCGTTAATTTCTGTCGAGAACACAACATCATGGTCCAGGGCCGGGGCAGCGCCGCGAATAGCGCGGTTTGTTATTGTCTGGGGATTACACCGGTCGATCCAGTGGAAAATCATCTGGTGTTCGAACGATTCCTGAACGAGAGCCGCAAAGGCTGGCCGGATATCGATTTGGATCTTCCCAGCGGCGATCGGCGCGAAGCAGTGATTCAGGAAATTTATCGCCGTTACGGCAAACACGGCGCCGCGATGACAGCGAACGTGATCAGTTATCGCGGCCGCAGCGCGGCCCGCGAGATCGGTAAAGCGCTCAATTTTTCGCCAAGCATCATCGATCGTTTCTCACATCTGTTTGCCAGTGGCGATTTCCCGCACACGCTCGAGCTCGAATCGCAGATCGAACAGGCAGGCTTGCCGAAAAACCATCCGCGCATGCCGGCGTTCATCCGGCTCTATCGCGCAATTTATGGATTGCCACGGCACCTCGGCCAGCATTCTGGCGGCATGATTATCTGCCAGAACAAACTCAGTTCGTTTGTGCCACTGGAAAACGCCTCGATGCCGGGGCGCGTCGTGGCGCAATGGGACAAGGACGATTGCGAAGATCTCGGCATCGTGAAGGTGGACTTGTTAGGCCTCGGCATGATGTCAGTGATGCAGGATGCATTTGAATTATGTCGAGAACGCGGCCGGCCACTCGATCTGGCACACATCCCGAAGGATGACGAGAAGACATTTGAGCTGATGCAGCGCGCCGACACAATCGGCGTGTTCCAAATCGAAAGTCGCGCCCAAATGGCGACCCTGCCGAGGATGAAGCCAGAATGTTTTTACGATGTGGTGATCGAAGTGGCGATTATCCGGCCAGGACCGATCCAGGGCGACATGGTGCATCCGTACCTCGCCCGCCGCGCTGGACGCGAATCGGTGACATATTTTGATCCGCGTCTCGAGCCTGTTTTAAAACGCACACTTGGTGTTCCACTTTTCCAGGAGCAAATGCTCAAGATCGCAATGGTGATGGCCGATTTTTCCGGTGACGAAGCGGAAGAGCTGCGACGCGCGCTAAGTTTTCATCGTTCGGAAGAACGGATGAACAAGGTGTGCGCGAAATTACGCATGGCAATGGAACGCAAAGACATTGCGCCGGACAAGATTGACAAAATCATCCAATCCATCTCATCGTTTGCGCTTTACGGATTTCCCGAATCGCACGCGATCAGTTTCGCCATTCTGGCATATGGCAGCTCGTATTTAAAAGTGCACCGCGGGCCGGAATTTTACGCGAGCCTTTTGAACAATCAGCCGATGGGTTTTTACTCGCCCTCAACGATTGTGAAAGATGCGCAGCGACATGGGTTGAAGATCAAGCCCGTTTGCGTTTCGCAGTCTGACTGGCGTTGCACGATCGTTTCCGACGATCGACCCTCACCTCAATCCTCTCCCTGGCCAGGGAGAGGCGGACCCGAAGCGCCGGTAAGGGTCGGCGAAGCTGTCCGTCTGGGATTTTGCGTGGTGAACGGCTTGAGGCAGGAACACGCCGAAGAACTCGTTAGGCAACGACAAGCGCAACAATTCGATTCATTGGACGATTTCAAACGCCGCGTTCCGCTCACAAAGGATGAATTACGCACCTTGGCGGAATTAGGCGCGTTCAATTGTTTTGCCGAACATCGCCGTGCGGCGATGTGGGAGGTGGAAGAAACGTTGCACGATGATTTGCTTACACGCAACGTGAGTCATCCTGATCCCGCAACCGCGGGAGAAGGACCTCGCCTGCGAAGCTTTGATCACACTGGAAACATTGAACATTCCATTCCCCTTTGTGAGGTCCCTCGCTCCACTCGGGATGACTCGCCTTTATCCCGTATGACCTTACCCGAGCGCGTGAAGGCAGATTACGAAACGATGAATCTCACTACTGGTCCACATCCGATGAAACTGTTGCGCGAAAGTTTACCAAATATTTGGCGCGCGATTGATCTTCCCCATGCGCGACACGGGTCGATCGTCCAGATTGCCGGCAATGTTATTTGCCGTCAGCGTCCCGGTACGGCGAAGGGATTTGTTTTTATCAGCTTGGAAGACGAGACCGGTGTTTCAAATGCAATTGTGGAGCCCGACCTATTCGAACACTTTCGGCTCGTGATTACAGAGGAAGCTTTTCTGCTCATTGAAGGCGAAGTGCAGAATTCAGACAACGTGGTTTTAATCAAAGCGCGCGAGATTAGACCGCTCCTGCATGAGCAACTCGTCGGAAGCGAATCACACGATTTTCACTAACTCTGTAGCCGCTGTGCGAAGCGTGGCGCTGATATGACTAACAGCCTCGCGTCGCGTCGCCCAGAGGTCGACGGCTACAGCTACTCTCCCGCGTGATTCGGCTCAGGTGTTTTTGGCTCCGTCGGTTTTTCGGCTGGCTTTTCTTCAGACTCGATCCATTCCGTGTGGAACACACCGGGCTTATCGACACGCTCGTAAGTGTGGGCACCGAAGAAATCGCGTTGTGCCTGCAAGAGGTTTGCCGGTAACCGAGCCGATCGATAACTATCGAAGTAAGCGAGCGACGCGGAAAATGCCGGCACGGCGACGCCCTGCTTAATGGCTGCTGATACTGCGACGCGCCAATTACGCTGTGCTCTTTTGATAGCTCTCGTAAAATATTTGGAGAGCATAAGATTGTGGAGATTCGCATCCCGCTTGTACGCTTCGACGATTCGGTTCAAGAATTTTGCGCGGATAATGCAGCCACCGCGCCAGATGGTCGCGATGTCACTGAGGTTGAGGTTCCACTTGTAGTCAGTGCTTCCAGAGCGCAGAAGTTCCATTCCCTGCGTGTAAGAAACAATTTTCGATGCGTAAAGAGCGTCACGTACTGCATCGATGAATCGGGGCCGATTGGCTTTGAACTTTCGAACTCTTGGTTGTGGCAGAATTTTGGAGGCGGCCTCGCGCTCTTCTTTCTGCGCAGAGATGACGCGCGCTTCGACCGCTGCATTAATTGTAGAAATAACGACAGATTGTTTGATAGCTGCTTGAAGCGTCCAGATGCCGGTTCCCTTTTGTCCCGCTTTGTCAAGAATCATATCGACCAACGGTCTCCCAGTATCAGGATCGATCTTTCTAAAAATCTGGGACGTGATTTCAATGAGGTAGCTATCAAGCTCGCCTTTGTTCCATTCCGCAAAGACGTCTGCGAGCTCCGCTGCTTGCATCTCCAGAACGTCTTTCATGATTGCGTACGCCTCGCAGATCAATTGAATGTCGCCGTACTCGATGCCGTTGTGGACCATCTTGACGTAATGGCCTGCGCCATCCGGCCCCATGTATCGGCAACATGGTTCGCCATCTACCTGCGCAGCGATCTTGCGAAAAATGGGTGCGATGATCTCCCATGACTCTCGCGAACCGCCGGGCATGAGCGAGGGACCTTTCAGAGCGCCTTCTTCCCCTCCGGAGACGCCCATGCCTACAAAATGAATTCCTTTTTCCTCTAATTCCTTGCCGCGTCGCGCTGTGTCTGTAAAAAGAGAATTTCCACCGTCGATCAACACGTCGCCCGGCTCGAGGAATGGCACGATTTCACCGATAACAATGTCCACCGGCTTGCCGGCCTTGATCATCATCATTGCTATCCGCGGTTTTTTAAGCGCCGCGATAAATTCCTCGATTGTGCGTGTCGGTCGAATATTTTTTCCTTTTGCCCTGCCAGCAGCAAATTTTTCCGTAACTTCAGTGGTGCGGTTAAAAACCGCGACAGAAAACCCTTTCGAGTCGAGATTCAGGGCGAGGTTCTCGCCCATCACGGCCAAGCCAATCAATCCAATATCACATTGATTCGTATTCA
>QHRI01000156.1 GCA_003221375.1 Verrucomicrobiota bacterium | reverse complement strand
CCTTTTCTAATCAGGGTTTCCTTCCCGCTGGGGATCTGGAGCGCCGTGTAATCCTCTTTGAAGTTGAATTTTTTCAAGCCTGTCTGCGAGTCGGGCGTCACGCTGCTCATCAGGGGATCCAGCGCTTTCTCCGCGATGCGCACCACTCGATGATCGGCGCCAAGAATGCCGACGGTGTAAGTGCCCTCGACGATTTTTGTAATCTCGCCCGTGGTCCCCTTCGGGAGCGTGACCTTTTCTCCGCTGGGGATCAGGGTTGCCTCGCAATCTTTGTTTAGGGCGAATTCAATCGTTCTGTGGTCCAGAAACATTCGGGTTGCCATCGCCCACAGGCAAGACCCAGCGAAAACCGTCGTTGCGAAGATGACAAAAAATCGCCAAAGGCCGCCAGTTTGCGCCTTGCGCTTTCGGTTGCCAAACCAAGGCGTAAACATGGCAAGCACGCCGCCGCACATGTAGCTGAACACGAAGAAGAGGACAAATTTGAGCAATCCCCAAGAGTGTTGAAATACGCCGAGCTTGCCGTACACATTGCAAAACACAGCCCACCATGCGGCGAGAACGAGCGACGCCAGGAACAACGGAAGCTGGCGAAATTTCAAAAACCGCCGCTGTGAAAATCGTGCATCGCCGGTGGATGGAACATCAATCATCGCATATGCCATAGCCACGGCGATCAGGACGAAGCCAACGGCAGGCAAAATATTGAGCCAGCAATCCCACCGCTGCATGATGTGATGGGTTAGCTGCGCATATTTTGCGTTGTCCATGCCGGGGGGCGAAGGCGGCCATTCGGGCTGCAAATTGATAGCCGCCAGATACAACCGCGGAATCATCATCGCGGCAGCCAGCCATGAGATCAGCACCAGCCAGTTCAAAAACATGTTGCGAATGAACGTGGTAATCAGCGTCCAAAAATCGACAGATGTCAGGCTTGTTCGTGGCGCGAGATAATTGCTGAATTCCCGAAGATGGCGGACCGGCTGCGGTTCGGGGTGCAGTGTCGAGTCAGGTCTGCGCTTCAGGTCCTCGACCACTCCGCGAATGCCGTTCGGATGATTCCTGATCCAGGCGCTTAGCCAGCTACCGATGTATCCTCCGCCCGAGACGGTGGAGAGATAGTGAAACTTCTCCAACAACCCGCAGCGCGCCAGGCCCTGCAAAATTCCCAATCCAAAGGTGGCGCTCCGGATGCCGCCGCCCGAAATGCAAAGCGCCGCGCGTTTCTCCTTTAGTCCGTGAATCGCATCATATAATGCTTTCAGACGCGCTTTGGATTCGCTGGAGCCCGGATAATCTGATGGGAGTTCTCCATGCAGAGCCACGAACTCCGCTTCCAATACTTCATGTAAAGACAACGAAGAATCGGCCGATGAACTTTCTTTCGCCATGGCGTGTAAATCCCGAACGCATTCGGGACGCACCAGCGTTTATCAAGACTGACGTAATTCGTCAATCTTACTTCAGATCGACGTAACTTTGCGTAGCCCAGGAAGCTTGCGCGGAAGTCCTTAGAGTCGCTTGGGTGCGGCTTGACTCGCCCACTCCGGTTACGCCGGGCCCCGCGGCAACACTTCGCAAAGGCATCTATTGGTTAACTGCTCCATAAACGTAGGAAACCCTTACTACCGTTAGAACAATTTACGATTTCGGCACTCAACGCCAAGAAGATCTGATCGTTCTGTTAAAGAATAACACACTAGTAAACAAATACTTATTAATGTGGGCGAAGATTTTTGCGGGCTCAGGTACAAGGATTGCTCCCTTGTGCTCTGACACGTATGAAAATCAGCACACGTCCGGGACGCAAACTCTTGCCTGGAGAATAGAATTTTGGAATGCCTCGTGCACGCTATGCTTTTCGGCTTGCTTGGTGCCACAATACTTCTTGGCGCAATCACGGGATTCCTTGAGTTCAGCAAGGGAAGACTCTTTAAGACACTCGGAGGACAAATCGTGCACGGAATGGTCAGCATTGCCTGCTTCGTACTCGTGGGAGTTGCTTTCTGGCGCTTCGGCTGGAAAATCGGCTTGCTTGATTTTTTTCTTGTTATTGTTGGCTCGAATGTAGGTCTCGCGTTGCAGAGAATTCGGCTTGCTCGACACTAGCTTTTATTCGTCGCGAAACGCGGTATATGTTCGGTTGTGCGCCTGGTAGCTTACCCCTGATACTGCTCTTTCGATTAAACGTCATTGGGTGGGGCGCTCGGATTTATTCTGATCGGCGGATCGATCTACTGGCGGACTCGTTTGAAAGAGAAACGGAAAGATAAAATCAGCAGCCTACTTCGTTTCGAAGTTTGTAGACGCCCGGGTCCTGAAACTCTGACCGCGCGGCGTTTCCAGAAGAACAACCTTCAGTAGCACTTAGGTCTAATAGTCGCCGCGTCTCATTCTGATATCTTAGGCGGCCGACCTCATCGAGACCAATTCAAGCGGTCGTTCGAAGTGCTGCATGGAACTCAAAAAACAAAGAAATCAAAGATGAAAACGAAATTTACACTTTCCTGGCTAACGTTTGCTTTTCTGATCGCAGCGTGCTCGCGACACGGTCCTACGGCTGGTACGTCGGCGCTCAAGCCAATCGACCAGGCTGCGCTGCAGACCATGGTGGACAACACGGCGAGGGAACTACTGATTCCCGGTGCCGTGATTCTCTTGCGCACACCCCAGGGCGAGTTCACGGTCACCTATGGCACAACGTTACTAGGCACCACAACGCCGCCCCGCGCCGATACCCACTTCAGGATCGCCTCGAATACCAAGACGATGACGGCCGCGGTGATCATGCAACTGGTCCAGGAGAACAAGCTCAGTCTCGACGATCCACTCTCAAAGTACGACCCGGGAGTGCCCAACGGTGACAACATCACCATCGCCCAGCTTCTGGAAATGCGTAGCGGCCTTTATAATTACACCTATGCGCCGGAAGTCTCGGCAAGCTTGGACCAGGACCCGACCAAGGTTTGGTCCCCGACCGAAGTCCTGGCCATTGCGTTCGCGCACCCACCCAACTTCCCGCCCGGTACAGCCTTCGAGTACTGCAACACCAACTACGCGCTGCTCGGCCTCGTCGCAGAGAAGCTCGACGACAAGCCGCTGGCTGCTTGTTTCCAGGAGCGTTTGTTCGGACCGCTGGGCTTGAAAGACACCCTGCTCCCTGCCAGCACCTCGAACACGCTTCCCGAGCCCTACTCGCACGGCTACATGTACGGCGGTTCTGTCTTTGCCTTAACGGATAAGCCGTACCCAGCCGAACTCCAGGCCGCGGCCACGGCCGGAACTCTCAAGCCCACCGACGATACCGGCCAGAACCCGTCCTACGCCTCGGCGGCCGGTGGCGTCATCTCGACCGCCAACGATCTCGCCACGTGGATCCAAGCACTGGTCGGCGGCAGAGTGCTCGACGCCGACACTCAGCGCCGGTGGCTCGAGAGCCCGCAGCCCGAAGACCCGAAAAAGCCCGACGGCCAGCAGTACGGGTACGGCATTACTCTGCTGCGCTGGGGAGCGAACACGCTCTATTTTCACGGCGGTGAGGCGCCTGGCTTCAACTCATTCATGGGCTACGACCCCGCCAGCAAGATGACGCTCGTGGTCTGGACCAATCTCACCGTATCACTCGACGGAAAGGTAACGGCCAATGCCCTCATGTTAAAAGTGCTCGATCAGATCTACGTGGTGTCGCCGCTGCGGCCCTCCCCATCGCCGATTAATTGAGTGAGGTCGTTAGGAGTTTTCTGATAGTTCAAATAATTGCCAGGTGGTAAACGTGAAGAATTGACAGTCCGTCGATCACGCCAACTTTGTTACACTGATTTACCTAGTAAATGCGCCCGTAGCTCAGCCGGATAGAGCAACGGATTTCTAATTCAAGCCTAACGAGTTGCGCATTATTTCACTGCTTTGCACAGCGTTGCCTACGCGAGGTATATGGCGATTCAGAATTCGCAGTGTGTTGCGTAGAGTTGCACCGTTTTGCAGCAAAATTTTAGCCGACCGTAGAAAAGACCGTGAAAAAACCACAGACGTCTCATACCCACGGATTGCTACTCCGGAGAACTCCGGCCGCAACAAATTAGGATACCCGCCAACAGAACCCTTTTGGGCACCAAGATATTTTAAGGTGAAAACAACGGGTTGGATTCCGTTTCAGTCGCTGGCGCAAAGCTTCGCGACGCTGAAGACAAAGTTCTTCAAGGCCCCGTGATTCAGTTCTGCAACCAAATTGGAGGATCTGAAAGGCATTCAATTCGACCATGGATGAAAGTATGGGGAATCATTGCTGAGAATCTGAGTAAAGCCGGATGGAGTTGGGTTGAGACCGCGAGCTCTAGTCCTGGAGGTAGATATGATGGCGGCGCATCTCTTAGCGCTGGTTTTGGACTGCATCCAATTCATTGTTGAAATGTGATAGCACATAACTTTTGTGTTTGACAGTTCGAATTGCGATCTGGCTTTCTAGTAAAAAACCCCACTCTTACGGGGGTGTGGCCTGTACCCCATGTAAGGCACAATCTACCCAAAAGGAGAAACCCCATGAATGGACTTTGCAAGTTCGGATTCCTCCGCATGACTCTCGTTGCCTGCGTCGGAGTCCCTTTCATTATCGCGTCGAACGCACTTGCGCAACTGCCAGCTCCGGTCGTGCCTGCGGAGCCAGGTGCAGCTGCGCCGTCCACGGCTGAAGTCGAACGCGTCGTCGTGACCGGTTCAAACATTCCCACGGCGGAAGAGACCGGCCCGAACCCGGTGGACACGTACCGGCCGCAAGACATTGAGAAACTCGGCATCCGCAACGCCACTGACCTGCAGGAATTCATTCCGCAAGAAGCTGGCGGCACAGTGAACCTGAACATCGGCGACGGCGGTGATGGCACCGTCCAGTTCAACTTGCGCGGCCTCTTGCCCAAAGAGACTTTGATTCTCATTGATGGCAAGCGGGTAGCCTATGGGTCGTTAGCCGTCTCCGGGTTTACCGGCGGTCCGGACATTAACCTGATTCCGTTTTCCAT
>QHRI01000155.1 GCA_003221375.1 Verrucomicrobiota bacterium | reverse complement strand
CGCGTTCATTTCAATCACAAATGCACCGACGTCGATCTAGCCGAAGCGGTGTGCCATTTGGAAACCGAGACCGGCAATTTGACGGTGCGTGGGGATGCAGTCGTTGGGGTAGATGGCGCATTCTCCGCGGTGCGCGCTTCCATGCAGCGGAAAATCGACAATTTCCAATACGACGAGAGCTATCTCGCGTATGGTTACAAGGAGCTAACAATCCCGCCGGCAACGGATGGATCGTGGCGAATCGAGAAAAACGCGCTTCACATTTGGCCGCGCAAAAGCTTCATGATGATTGCGCTTCCAAATCCGGACGGTTCGTTCACCTGTACACTTTTTTGGGAATTCGAAGGGCCGCGTAGTGTGACCATCCGTTGTGCTCCCTGGTCCTACAAAGACAAGATCGCGCTTGTTGGTGACGCCGCCCACGCGGTTGTGCCGTTCTACGGTCAGGGAATGAACGCCGCATTCGAAGATTGCGTCGTGCTCGACGAATGCCTGGAAAAATTTGCCAATGATCGCGAATCCGCATTTGCGGAATATTTTTCGCGCCGAAAAGGAAATGCTGACGCGCTCGCCGATCTGGCGCTTGGCAATTTCATTGAGATGCGCGATAAAACTGCGTCGAGAACATTTCGCGCGAAAAAGAGACTCGATCACCTGCTCGAAGCCGCGCTGCCGGGTGTGTATCTGCCGCTTTACACGATGGTCACCTTCAGCCGTATCCCATACGCGCAGGCGGCGCGGCGCGCTCGCCTGCAAGATCGAATCATTTATTCAATCTTCGCGGCCCTGACTCTAGTGCTTCTCTTCGTCTTCATCCGCATATTCAGGTGACTCGATTTGTGCCACCACATCTTCTGCGCCAGCCCAGTATCTGATCGCGAGCCGAGACTGCCCCAGCGACGTCTCGCACCGACGCGTTGATGCGCTTCCTGTTCCAGGGCCGCAACGACCTTGTTGAAACTCTTGAGATCAGCGGCGTTGACACGACGAACCACGGCTCGTTCCAGTGCGAATAAATGACGCTGGACACGTTGTGCCAGCCTTCGTCCTTTGGGCGTTAGTCTTACCACGAAGGTTCGGCGATCTGTTTCGCCGACTACGCGCGTGATCAATCCGCGTCTTACCAATCGATCGAGAATGCTCGTTAACGTCGATCTCTTGTGTGCGAGGCCGCGATGAAGATCGGCCACGTTGGCTCGACCGGAATGAGCAAGCAACCCTAAGATATGCGCCTCCCCCTGCGTCAACCCGCGTTCCCTCAGATCGTCAAGATAAAGACCGATTCGGTGCGTCGCACGGTGGACTGGATGAACAAGTCGCAATGGCATCGATTGAAAGCGGCTTCAGATCGGGTTCGACCCACAAAGTTCGCGCTTCGTCACTGAAAAGCCGTTCGGCCGAATAGTATGTGAGTGGGAAATTCTTTTCCAGCAATTGTGGATTTGCATTCACGATCTCTTCCAAGTGCCTTCTGCGGCTGGTCGCGTACGCGAGTGAGAGAACGTGCACCCAAAACAATGTGATGGTTTCGTGATATTTTTGCGGTCTGCCAGCCGTCGCAGCAAATCGGCGGAGTGTATCGCGCATCTTATTCGCAGCCTGCTGCACTGATGGATATTCGGCAAGATAGACCCACGCTACGTGTAGATGCGACGCATGGTGAAAATCCTCATTGGCGATCTCGCCTCGCTCAAGCGCGCGCGTAAATTCTATATCAGTCATGGGTGCCGCCCTTCGCGAGCGCCTCGTTGATGGCCGCTTCCCAATGCATCCGCTGTTCTTCTGCCCAATGCGCGTCGAGTTTGGCGACCTCCTCATTCCCCTCGGGCGCCAACGCCGAACGCCGATACGTTATCGTCGCCTTGCAGTGTTGCACGCCGTCGGGAGCAACACGCACCTTGATCTCATTAGCCGTGAACGCTGGTGTCATCACAACGTACTCCACACGGCCGTTCCTAACGTCGTACGTCGTGAGTAACCAAAGCCGGTCCCCGCCGTGGCCGCTTTTCGTCGTAAACACGACGCCCTCGCGTTGTACTCCCTGCGCCGGGTGAATGAAACGCGGCGACCAATCGGGCGCCCACTCCGCCTCGCGGACCGGTCCAAAAAGCGGCGTCACATCTGCCACCGAACCGTTCAATGCGATTGTGAAAGATTGCGTCCGCTGTTCGGGCACTGCCTTTCCCCCTACTCCGGCGAATTCTGTTTGCACCAGCGCAAGACCACACGCAAATATGGTAACATAAGTCTTCATAGATTATTACGATATCGTAGTATGCGATATCGTCAATATTGGAAAACTTTATCAAGATGAGTGAGCAGGCTACCGACAGAACGACGGATAGAAACAGCTCGGGCAACAAGGAAACTCCTTCATCTGCTCGAGAAGGTTTTGCGCTGGCGGCCTGTCTATGGCCGCGGCTAGTTTCATTTGGATTGTCTTGAACAAGACGGAGTTGATATTCTCCGGAGATGCAGCCACAAATTCGCCTGTTTTCGTTTCTCGTTATCAGTTGCCTGCTTGTCGTCCCGTTTCTTCGCGCACAGGATAATCCGCTAAACGATCCTGACTTGAAAGCGATGTTAAAAGAGGCGCAGGAAATGCAGAAGGAAGCCAAGGAACTTCAGAAACAGAACCCGGCGTCGCAGGATACAAAGAAGAAACTCGCAGATATGCTCTCCCAAGCGAAAGAAGAGGAAGCGCGACAGGAAGAGCAGGAACAACGCGAAAAGCAAAAACTACAGGCCGCGCTAAAGAAGCAGGTCGAAGCACCGGGACCGATCGTTTTACCCGATTGGACGCCGAGCACACCTGAATTCAAGGCTGCGGGAGCGCCGACGAGAAAAATCGTAGAAGACGAAGTAAGAATCGTCCAGAGCGGCACCTCATCGCTTATGCCAGAGAAAATAGCGGACAGCTGGCAAGCGGCAGCAACCGAGGCGAACAATCTCAATCAGAGCCTTAACAAGATCAGTGTTAACGGCAAGATCACGAGAATCTTGTTTCTCAGTACGCGAACCGATCCCCGACAGGAAGTGGAACTCGAGGCCAGCCGTGAGCCGGATAGCAAAATTACCCAGGTAGAAATCTCCTCGCCACTACCAAAGCTGGACATCGAGAGCGATTAGGACATCCATTTCCGAGCCTAAGAACGCATCGACTCGTTTTTAAGGCGTTATCATGTTGAGCGGAGCGAACATCTCTGGCTATTGATTTGACGGCGCTTGGACACACGATCTGATATTCTTCGCTTCGCTCAGAATGACATTTGAGAGACTCGCACCGGATGAGAGGTTGTGCTCTAGCGCAGAAAATTTGCAATTCATCCAAGGCCGGATTAACAAAATCATACTATGGCCGACACATACGTTCCAATGATCAGTTCCGGCGTTGCCGGGCCACTTGGGATTCTTCATCTTCCCAGGCTCTGGCTAAAAGTCTCGCTTGAATCACAAGGTAAACTCGCGTCCGGCTATCCCGGCATCGGCCGCGGTTTCGATGCGATGACTTGTGCCGCGCTTGGACTCGAAGAGCAGGCGGTTAAGGATTACATCAAGCAAAGTAAACCGACCTATCCGGAATTCGAAGCCTGGGTCAAGAAGAACGCCAAGTCGCTCAATCAAAACGCGATTGAAAAGCATAACGCTGCGGTGCGCGGTTATATCCATGATGACGAAACGCGCAAGGGCGTCCTCGGGGCATGTGCCATTTCTGATGACGCCTCAGCTCCAAAAGACGCGGTGAACCTCAATAATCTCGATGATTGGTACGAGTTTCATCGGGCGGTGCTGGCATAAAAATCTCGCTTCGACGGCAGGCAGGCGCTTGACGCAAACGCCTCTACAACTGCGTTGACGGGAAGGTATGCGGGATGGAGTTTGCCGAAATGCCTGTCACACAAGCAAAAGAAGCATTTCGTAAGACGGCCGAGACTTTCAAGGCTGGAGCAAAGACGCTCCCGCAACGGTACTTTGTTTCGTCGGAAATTTTTGCACAGGAACAAAAGAAGATTTTTTCCAGGCAATGGGTGCTGGTTGGGCACCAAAGTCAGATTCCAAAGGCGGGTGATTACTTTACCTCAGAAATCGCCGGCGAGAGTTTGATCATTGTCCGGGACAAACGCGGAGCGATCCATGGGTTTTACAACGTTTGCCGCCACCGCGGAAGTCGACTAATCGAAAACAGGAACGGACAGTCCGCGGCGATTCAATGTGCCGACTATTCGCTGCACGCGATCGAGCTGGCGCTGTGGGAAGGATTCATCTTTGTGAATCTGGCGGACGCCTCCACGCAGCTAGGCGGCCACATCTCACTGGACGAATGGTTCGTTCCGCTAGCTGGAAAATTTTCGCGTTGGAATCTGTCAGCGCTGCGCTCGGCGAAACGAATTGATTACGACGTACGGGCCAATTGGAAATTGATCTTTGAGAATTATTCAGAGTGTTATCACTGCTTGGGGGTGCATCCCGAACTTTCGAAGATCTCGCCCTCTGATTCGGCGGAGAATGACCTGACTGAAGGACCGTTTCTCGGTGGATTCATGCGGATCGCAAAAGGTAAGAGCCTGACCATGACCGGAAACGCCTGCGCCTTGCCGATAGGCTCTTTCGGGGAACGCGATTTCCACCTTGTTTTTTATTACTCGATTTTCCCGAACATGCTGCTGAGCCTGCATCCCGATTATGTAATGGTGCATCAACTTCGGCCGCAATCAGCGGAACGGACGCTGATTTTCTGTGATTGGTTGTTCAATCCGGAAGCCTTCAACCGCAGCGATTTTGAACCCGATGATGCGGTTGAGTTTTGGGACATGGTCAACAAAGAGGACTGGCACGTGTGCGAGTTGAGCCAGCAGGGCATTGCGTCGCACGCTTATGAACCTGGGCCGTACTCGGCGCGAGAAAGTATCCCGGCTGCCTGGGACGAGTATTATCTGCAACAGATGCGCTGAGTTCTATCGTAGATTTCCGGAGCCCAAATTCGCTCACAGATCTTCAGCGACTCGCTGCAATCAATCTGTGGAGTTCTTTCGCGGCTGAAGCGCCGACTACAGGTTCGCAAGAATTTTTGTGGCCATCGATTTTTCAGTATCGACAACCGCGCTTGCGGGAAGGCCGTGGATTCCAATCGTGATCAATGTGTTACCTTTGAGGACGTGCAACATTGCCATGCCGGTCTCGTTAGGGCAGAGAATGGCTTTGTCGCCAAGACCGTCGATTCGCGTCGATTTGCCGCCGTCGGCGGGGAGAATGGAAAACATCGTGGCGGCGAGCCCGGGTTTGCCAGCGTAGAGGACGTCGAATATGAGCGCCTTATCGCTCTTTATCGCATAATAACTCCATTCCGAATCATAATACCCGTCGGTGCCATTCTGGTTGCGGCCCTTGGCGTCTTTGACTGGCACGCCCAGAATTTTCTCGGCATCGGACTTGGTGACGACCTTTGAGACGTCGATCTTACCGCCACCTGTAGCGGAGTGAACGCCGGCGCAAATGATGATCGAAATGGCAAAGCTAACCAGTGTTCTTCTCACAAAGTCGCCCCCGTGGAATTCGAACTGGGATGGTAACGGCTTCACAGCGGACGATCAATCTTCAATATCGAGGAGCCAAGAATCGCGCTTTCTCATTCGGCACCGAGCACCTAGTATCCAGTACCGATATGCCACCGCCGCTGACCTACGCGAATTACCTTGATTTGGAGAACTTGCTCTCGCTTCAGAAACCCCGCTCAAATCCGCCCGAACATGATGAGACGCTCTTTATTATCATTCATCAGACGTACGAACTCTGGTTCAAGCAGATGCTGTATGAGTTCGAGAAAATAAAGCGAGACTTTTCCGCGGGCGATCTTTTCGGCGCTATTCACACATTCAAGCGCGTGCGCACAATCATGAAGGTCCTCGTCGCTCAAGTGGATATCCTCGAAACGATGACGCCATCGTCGTTCTCAAGTTTTCGGGACCGGCTCGAGACGGCGTCGGGATTTCAGTCCGTTCAGTTTCGAGAGATTGAATTCGCGCTGGGATACAAGCGCGCATCAACGCTGCATTATTTGAAGCCGGATTTCCCAGGGTATGATCGGTTACAGAAACTGCTTGGCGCACGAAGCGTGGTCGATCATTTCTACGATTTCCTTGCCACGCGCGGCGCGCAAATTCCGGAAGACTTGAAGAATCGCGATGTGACCAAACCAAATGGACCGAATGAGCGTTTACAGGTAGAAATTCTGCGGCTCTACAAGAGTTCACCTGAATGCTCGATTCTCTTCGAATTGATGACCGATTTTGACGAAGGTCTGCAGGAGTGGCGTTACCGGCATATTAAACTTGTGGAGCGAACCATCGGGGCTAAGAAAGGCACGGGCGGATCACCTGGTGTCCCCTTCCTTAAAGAGTCATTATTTAGGCCCGTCTTTCACGATCTCTGGGCCATCAGACACGAAATGTGACGAGCGGCAAATAAACGCCAAACACTCAACGCCCAACGGCGAACTCAAACGCTGAGAAATTCGCGGGCGGTGCCGGAAAGCAGTTGCGCTTTCTCTTCAGCTGAAAAGTCCGTCTAATCGGAGCCGAGAGCGACGCGGTGCGAACCAAATAGCTTGACAAGAATTTTCAATGCCTCGGTGTCGTGAACAAGTGAATCGACATAAAACCGCGCGGGGGTTTTGTCAGTTGCCAGGTAGCTTCGAGGATTGGTCTTGTTATCAACCGCGAGCAAATCGGGGCGAACGTAAAAGGCGTGCTCGATGCGCCCGATGGTGAAAGGAAATGCCCCGCCGCCATGGGCAAAAGCGACGCGCAACTTCGGGAACCGCTCGAAAACGCCTCCAAACATCATCGAACAAATCGCAAGACACGTTTCCGCCGGCATGCCGACAAGCCAGGGCAGCCAGTATTTGGGCATGCGTTCCTTGCCCATCATGTCCCATGGATGAACAAAGATCGCAGCGTTCAATCTCTCCGCGGTTTTCCAGACAACATCCAGCGACCGATGATCCAAGTTCCGGCAATCCGCACCATGACAATGTTCGTTTGGATCGACATGTGTGCCGATTTCAACTCCACGCAAGCCTAGCTGGCTCACGCAACGTTCGAGTTCCTGCGCGGCCAGATCGACATCTTGCAAGGGAATCGTCCCCAGACCGACGAAGCGATTTGGATTTTGCCGGACCACTTCTGCGATGTGATCGTTTAACAACCTCGAAAGATCGAGCGCGTCCGTTGGCCTGGCCCAATAACTAAACATCACGGGCACGGTGGAGAGCACCTGCATTGAAACGCCGGCAGAGTCCATCTCTTCGATCCTCCGCTTCGGGTCCCAAACATTGTCCGTTATCTCGCGGAAGACCCGGTCTCCAATCATCATGCGAGCGCAGCAAGGCTTGTAATGATCGAGCCTGACGAATCCCCCGTATCCGTATTTCGCGTCGAGGTCCGGCCAATCGCGCGGCAGAATGTGAGTATGGAGGTCGATCTTCATTTGTTGTAGGCGTTTGTGTCAGACGCCATTTCCTTTGAACCGGCGTTTCACAGAAACGCTCTACAGGGCCCGCATCGGCTGCGCTTTTTCGACCTTCTTGCCACACTTTTTGCAAGTACGGCGCGCATCGTCATTCCAGAAATCGAGCATCGCCTGGCTGAAATGCTCGACGATGTCTGCGCAGTCGAAATGGATATCTTCAACCAATGCACCACAATTCTCGCAGTAAAAAATAACGTGCTCTTTTTCTCCCGGTGGCCGGCGGCGCTCGACCACGACACCAATTGTATCAGCCGGGCGCTGGGGGGAATGCGGCACATTCGGTGGGATGAAAAATGTTTCTCCTTCTCTGACGATGTGGTCCACGATGCGCTCGCCTTCGCGGACACGCACCTTGATATCGCCCTTTAGCTGATAGAAATACTCCTCCGAATCGACGAGGTGAAAATCGTTCCGCGCGTTGGGTCCCTTGATCACCATCACGAAAAAATCGCGACCGTCGTAGAGATAGCGATTGCTTACCGGCGGCTTGAATTTGTCGCGATTCTCCTCGATCCAATTCTCCAAATTAATCGGTGGTTCCACGGTCTGCATGACGCAGAGCGTATTGGGACAAACGCGCAGCGTCAAACGGCCACGGCGAATGGCAACTATAGGGGCAAAGCTCCTGTCAGGTCTGGACGCATAATTTAAGTTGAAGCGGCCTAACTAAACGCGGATAAATATCCGCCTCCATGAACCCTGGCTGTTTCATCCGTGCCGCAGGCGCAAGCCTGATCGCGCTGATCATTTGCGGTTGCGAGACTTTTCCTGAGGGTCCCTTTCCTCGGGCCACTGAAGTGGGTTGGTGGAACGACGAAGGCGCTTCCGGGCCGGCGAAGATCGTCGTTCATGTCGGCGAACAGAAGGCTTACTTTTACAAGGGGAAAACCCTGATCGGCGAAACGACTGTTTCCACGGGAAAACCTGGGTTTTCCACGCCACCTGGACACTACACGGTGCTTTCCAAAGACGCCGGTCACGTCTCAACGGTGTTCGGCGATTATGTCGATGATTACGGCAACGTCGTGAGATCAAACATTGATGCGCGAAAGGATCGGCAACCGCCCGGCACACATTTTGATGGAGCCCGAATGCCATATGCGATGTTTTTCAGGGGTGGCTACGCGATGCATCAGGGTTACGTTCCGCCGTTTGCCGCATCGCACGGTTGCATTCGCCTGCCAGGGCAGATGGCAATTAGATTTTTTGAAGAAGCTCCGGTAGGTACGCCCGTAACTGTCAGAGAGTAGCTCGAACATCCCGGGCAACTCGCGGCCCCGAGGGCCTACAGGAATACCGGGTGCGTCAAAAGCGGATTCGGATTAGCGGGATTTGTCGATCCCGGCCACAGTTGGAAGACTTGTGCTAAAGTACCGCTCCCATATGAATCGCAGCATTATTGATGACAAGCGCAGCGGGGCGATGCGATTGAATGTTGAAGAACTGCAACGCTACTCCCGTCATCTCATCATGCCCGAGGTTACCTCCGAGGGGCAGAATCGACTCAAAGCTGCGCGCGTCTTGTGCATCGGTGCCGGAGGACTTGGATCGCCGGCTGCGCTTTATCTCGCAGCTGCGGGCGTTGGGACCATCGGCATTGTCGATTTCGACAATGTCGATCTTTCCAATCTTCAGCGGCAAATTCTCCACGGAACAAAGGACATCGGCCGAGGTAAATTGGAGTCCGCGAGGGATCGCCTGCACGACGTCAATCCGCAGATCGAAGTCGAATTACACAAGTGTCGTTTCTCCAGTGACAACGCATCTGAGCTTGTGACCAGGTACGATGTCGTCGTTGACGGATCGGATAATTTTCCAACTCGATATTTGTCGAACGACGTCTGCGTTTTTGCGCGCAAGCCGAACGTCTACGGCTCGGTATTCCGCTTTGAGGGTCAGACGACGGTGTTCGCGCCTCACCTTGGCGGACCGTGTTATCGCTGCCTTTTTCCCGAGCCACCTCCACCGGAATCGGTTCCAAACTGCGCGCAAGCGGGTGTGCTCGGTGTTTTGCCAGGGATCATCGGAATGCTGCAGGCAATTGAGACATTGAAACTAATTTTGGGCATCGGTGAAGTACTTGTTGGACGTCTTCTCCATTTCGATGCGCTTAAGGTAAGATTTCGCGAACTCAATCTGCGTCGCGATCCGCAATGTCCCGTCTGCGGCGAAAACCCAACGATCTTCTCACCCATTGATTACGATCAGTTTTGCGGAGTGCGCGACGAAGGAGCAATTCCTGAGATGTCTCCGCACGAACTAAAGCGAAGAATGGATGCAGGGGAACCGCTCGAATTAATTGATGTGCGGGAACCCTTCGAATCCGAAATTGCCCGGATTGAAGGCGCAAAATTGATTCCACTGGGAGAAATCACTGAACGACTGGACGAACTGAACCGCGAGCGGCCGATTGTCGTTCATTGCCACAGTGGAAAGCGCAGTGCGCAGGCCGCCCGATTGCTACAGCAGCGTGGCTTTGGCAATGTTTACAATCTTGAAGGCGGAATCGATGCTTGGTCGGATCAAATCGATCCAAACGTGCCGAAATATTAAGGGATCTCTCGGTTAACACCGGGGCTTTTAGCCCCGTGTTTGCGCGACCGTACTGAGCGAAGCCGTTTCAATAGCTTTCTACGCCTCGCAAACCGTTAAAACGGTTCCACTCTGCAGGCCTTGTTAGTCACCGGGCTGAAGCCACGGTGTTAATGGAATTACTTTACCGCGGCCGCCAATTGTTCCGCGCTTGGCACTCCACGCCATTGAGCTATCAATTCGCCATTTCGACCGAATACGAAAACGCCGAAATCCGTTGTTCCTTCCGGTTCGCCAAGCTGCGACGACATGGATCCATCAAAATCGGTCGCAACGAAAATGTCCTTCCGTGCGTCACGTACAATTTTCTTAGCGTCATATCGGGCCTGCAGCCGTTTTGCTTCTTCGTTAACGCGGTGCCGGATAAACGTGATGGCGATCGTCCGCCCAACCACAGTGTGTCTTCTCGCAAAACGGATAATTGTGATCATCCTGTATTCCGGACTCCCGAGGCACCGTTCCGGAATACGATCACCCACGGTGCGCGCCTTTTCCCTGTCTGCAGGCGTCGTCAGCACGATTACAGTCACATGTCCGTAACCTGTAGAATGTTTGTTTCCATCAATATCGACAAAACCGAGCGAGTAATTTGTTCCGATAGACAGAGCTCCATGTAGACGCGCAGTGGGAAGCAAAATTAATGTTCCAACGAAGAAAAAGAATTGAAGTGCGCGCGGCATCACAAGTAAGCAAATTGGCGAAAATGTCGTGCCCTGACAAGATTCGGCCTGCATCCTCGATATTCCCATCGCTGGGGATAACGAGCGTGGCCTGTGTTTGTCTATCGATCCTTTTTGTTTTTGGCTTAACTGCCTGCGATCGCATGGGTGCGTCGCGCCATGCGCAATTGGTCCAGGACGCGGATACTAAATCGGCCCAGGGAGACTTTGCGCGCGCGATCAACTTGTATGAAGCGGCGCTCGATGATTCCGAAAGCACTCGGAATGCTGAAGTTCACTACAAGCTGGCTCTTCTTTATGACGACAAGCTGAACGACGCCGTGAGTGCGCTGCATCATTTCAGGCGTTATCTTGCGTTAAGTCCGACCGGCGCTCATGCCGCTGACGTCACAAACTCCATAAAACATGATGAAATCGCGGCGCTGACCGCGTTGTCTGGCGATTCGGTCATCACTCGGGCGGAGGCTGCCCGCTTGCGAAATGAAAATCTGAATTTGCACAAAGAACTTGAAACGCGAGCCGCACCGGCGCGAGGCGTGACCGACAAATCACAGGAAAGCAACACAACCTCAAAGAAAACGACCTCCAAGCAAGGAGACCGGGCTTACGTGGTTCAATCAGGCGATACGCTCTTTTCTATTTCGCGGAAGTTCTATAAATCGCCCACACACTGGAAAGACATCTTGAACGCGAACAGGAAGAATATTCACGACCCGAAGAAACTCACGGTTGGCCAGACGCTGGTTATTCCGTAAGCGCTGGGCTTCTGAGGCACTAGTTGTCGAGGGAATCTAGAACTTCACCTGGAGAGCCACTGCGCCTCCAAGGTTGGCCACCTGGTAGTCGAACACGCTTTGGTTGGACTGGCTCGCTGCCAACGTACTCACGGCGCTCAGCGTAAGATATTTGTTCACGCGATAGTTTGCGGTTAGCGCAAGAATTTCGCTGATGTCATCGCGACCGCCCTCATAATACTGGCGCACCACGAGGGTACCGACGGCATTGACGAAAAAGGAACGTGTCAGGAACGCCGAGTAACCGAGATAGACTGCATAATCGGTTCGCTGCGCTGAAATCGCGTTGATGTTCGGCGCCTGATGGGATTCGGTGGCTGCCATGCTGATATTTGCGTCGGCGCCCAAAGTGAGCGTTTGAGCGCGGCCAAAGCGAAACGGAATCTCCGCGTCCAGGATAATGGCGTGGTTTTGAAAGAAAGCTGCAAAGCTGTTTTTCTCGGTCAGCCGATTATAATCGTACTCGATGCGCAAAAGCAGATTATGCCATTGTGGCACGAGATATCTGAGGCCGACTTCAAAATCGAAGCTTCCGAAATTGAAGTTGTCGAATTGATCGTAATAAAACAACTGCTCCCGGACATCGACCAATCCGTACAACGTATTGGTGATTCGTGGCTCGTAAAAAGCTGCGGCCGACGGCGCAACGACAAAATCACTCTGCTCACCGCTTCGCGTAAGGGCAACGTTTGACGTCCAATAAAAGGGCACGCCAGCGGAGATCGTGAATGGTTGGTATTCTTCCGTTCGCTTCAGGATTTGCTGCTCACCCAGATCTGCGTCGCCAGGGGCGGCGGCAACATTACCAGCTTCCGGCCCGCTTGGTACAGTGGAGGGAAAGGCGGACGGAGCCTGCTCGCGGGTCAACTGCGCCTGGTTTGCAGTCTGCGCCCAGCCTTCATTTGCAAACGTGAAACAGACCACGCACAACGTCGCGACCAACCCGGAGAAAGGACGGTCGAGGCGCGATCTCACAAAGTCGACCACTTGCTGCCTTGTTCATCCCTGACGCCGTTAATGTTCTCTGCCATACCGATGAGGAAATTGAAATGCCAGTCGCCTATCCTAGAAAGGTCGCGTACCGCTCCCAAGACGATTATTGATCACTCCGTGATCGCGCATCCGTCGAATATCCACCATTTCGCGATCT
>QHRI01000449.1:1453-2487 GCA_003221375.1 Verrucomicrobiota bacterium | reverse complement strand
TCTGCGGTTGTATGTTGTTTCGTCGCCGACTGCTTTCGCAATCATGCTCGCGGTGGTGTTAGCAGGAATCGGGTTCGGCGGCATTGCGGCCGGCGTGATTAATCGCCGTTCAGCCTGCCTGCATCAATTTCTTCCAGCCCTGTTACTGCTGACGGGGATTGCCGTGGTTTTGTCCTACCTATTCTTTCCGGGCGAGACAGTAAGAACGCCTGCCGGTGCTTTTAGTCTCGCTTCCTGGTGGCAAATCACCCTCCTATGTCTAGTCTTGATGTTCCCGGCCTCGTTCTTGTCGGGGATTTTGTTCCCGACCATCGTCGCGCTTGTTCAAGCGAGTACGGAAAACCGGATGAATAGCACTGGAATTACGACCTTGTTCAACACGAGCGGGGCAGCAACTGGTCCACTCATTGCAACTTTTGTGCTATTGCCTGCCATCGGCTATCAATGGAGTCTCCTGATCTGCGCCGCTGGGTATGTCCTGCTCGGCATTCTGATTAGCGAAGGATCGAGTTGGTCAATTCGACGGCCAATCGGTGTAGCCACCGTCGCATTTTGCGGGACCGCCGCGATCCTCCTTCTTGCGATCGTTCCGCATTATCACGCTGAATCGCACTTCGAACATGCAAGTCGCCCTTACATAACTGATGAGCAGGGCAAAGTGCGTGCACATGTTGTGAAAAGAATCGAAGGCACTTCGGACACTTTACAGCTGCTGCGACGCGATCTGTTTGGCGAACCTTACTACTACCGCCTGTTGACCAACGCCTTCACGATGTCAGCCACAAATCCTCGCAGTCAGCGCTACATGCGATTATTCGCATATCTGCCCTTGGCTTTTCGTCCGGAATCAGAAAATGTCCTGCTCGTCTGTTATGGCTGCGGGGTGACGGCGGACGCATTTCTTCATGGACCACACGTCAAGAAACTGGACGTCGTCGAAATTTCGAAGGAGGTACTGCGGTTGGCCGATTTTTATTCAAGAATCAATTACTCGAATCCGTTGCGCGATTCTCGGACGACTGTCTTCGTTCAGG
>QHRI01000449.1:0-1422 GCA_003221375.1 Verrucomicrobiota bacterium | reverse complement strand
GAACCGCTTGAAAGAAGGCGGAATTGCCACCTTTTGGCTGCCGATTAACCAGCTGAAAGTGGATGAGGCAAAAGCGATCCTGCGCGCATTCCACGGTGCGTTCCCGGACGCGTCGGTCTGGGCCAATGCCGACCAGGAATGGATCATGATGGGCATCAATGGTCCCGGGCATAAGGTGAAAGACGAAGAAATTCGGCAGTTATGGAGCAATGCAGATTCCGGCGCCGATTTGCGGCGGATCGGGATCGAGGTTCCGCAACAACTTGGCGCGCTTTTCGTCATGGACGGCGACGAGATCAATCGCATTACGCGGGACGTCCCGCCGTTAATCGACAATTATCCCAAACGATTGAGTGATGCGCCCTGGGATGAAAGTGCGAATTTGGAGTTCGCTGCCACTTACATGGAGCCCGCATCTGTCACGGAACGTTTTCTACGGTCGCCGCTGATCAACCGTATCTGGCCGGAGGCGCTAAGTAAATCAATGCAGTCCCTTTTCGCGGTTCGTGAGACGCGATTCCTTTCCGAAACGGTTGGAAGCAACAGGCTGGCGGAGCTTGACCTTTTTCTACGCGGGACGCGGCTGCGCGTGCCAGTCTTGGAAGCGTTAGGCAGCGACGAACTACGACTCGCTATCGCGCAGCGGGTTGCGCGCGAGACAGAATCGCCGCCACCCGAGGTTGTGCCAGACCTCATTGCCGGCGCGCTGGCGCGACGGAATTTGGACGAAGCGATTCGGCTGCTGGAAAGTGAGAAAGATCGCGGCGCGTTCGGTGTTCGTGAAATCTTTCTGCTGACGTACCTCTACTGCTTGAATGCCAACGTGGATAAAGCCGAAGTGCTCGCAGCTGCAAATTCCGCATTGATCAATAAGGATTCGTCGGCCGATTGGGTGTGGAAAAAATTGGAAACCGATTTCGGATTCCATCCGCCAACCAACCGCGAATGAATTTAACCGCGGATTACGCTGATAACGCGGATTACACGAAATGGATAAACTGATTCACGAGAAGCTGAGCAAAGAAATTATTGGCGACGCGGTGCAAGTTTTGAACGAAATGAGGCCGGGTCTTGATGAAAAATTGTACGAGCGCGCTTTGGTTATCGAGTTGCGTCGACACGGACGTATCAGCGAATCGCAGAAGAAATTCCCGGTATTCTATCAGAGTCAGCTGATCGGCAACCTGACGCCGGATCTGATCGTTGATGAAAAGGTGATCGTCGATCCCAAAGTCGTCGCCGCATTTAACGAAGCTCACGTTGCTCAAATGGTCGGTTATTTGACGATAACCGGCCTCGAGTTGGCCTTGCTGCTCAACTTTAAGAGCGCACGGCTGGACTGGAAACGCGTTGTGCGGCAGCAAGAACCGATTACCGATGCTCCCGATCTCCATGCTTAAATCTGCTTTATCCGCGGCATCC
>QHRI01000154.1 GCA_003221375.1 Verrucomicrobiota bacterium | reverse complement strand
CGAACAGAAAAGCGACGTCATGATCCGGAGCGTTTATGTCGCCGTTGGCGGATCGCACCTTCAAAGCTTCAATAACCGCGGATCCGTGATGCTGCCCGAGGACCGCGATGAAATCGACGAGCAGGATGTGGAAGATGTAAAAATCAATGCGCGTGAGGTGAGCATTCCTGCGCAAAATGCATTCCTTCATTCCATTATTCAGCATTATCACGTCGATGGACAGGACGGGGTGCTGAGTCCAGTCGGGATGCTCGGCCAAAGATTAGAAGCCGATTTCCACATTATTCACGGTGTGCGGACGCGCATCCAGAACACGATCCGGTGCGTGAAGGAATTGCCGCTCGACGTTGAGGATGTCGTTTTTGGCGGGCTGGCTTCTGCCCAGGTAGTCCTCACCCAACACCAAAAAGACCTCGGGGCACTGGTGCTCGATATCGGTGGAGGGACGACTGACTATATCTTGTACGCGGACAGCGCAGTAAAGCAGAGCGGCTGCATTGCGATCGGCGGCGACCATATCACTAACGACATCTCCATGGGATTGCGCATTCCAATGGCGCGCTCGGAGAAACTCAAAATCGAGGAGGGCAGTTGTGTGCTTGGCAATTGTTTCCCAGGCGAAATGATTTTGCTAAAGGACGATTCCGGCTTCGCGGGGAAAGAGATCGAGCGCGAAACCTTGAACACGATTATCCATTTGCGCCTCCGCGAAACTCTTGAGCTGGTCAAACGAAGGCTCGATGAAGAACCGTTCATCAATTACCTCGGCGCTGGTATTTTCATCACGGGCGGGTGCAGCCTGCTCAATGGCATCGATAATCTCGCGGAAGAGATTTTCGAAATGCCCGCGCACGTCGCGCATGCTCAAACAACATCAGGTGTAACCTCTGCGGTGGAGAACCCCCAATTTTCTGCTGCAATCGGCTTGATCAAATATGCCCAAGCCGTGCAAACCGAACGGCCGGCGCGAGGAATCGGGCGAATCTTGGGAAGAATTTTTAGCGGAAGACGATGAAAAATTGAAAGATCGATATGATTCAACTTAGCAAAAACTACAGCCTCCCTGAGCGCGCGGAGGATTTTATTCCAATCAAAATTGTCAGTGTTGGTGGCGCCGGTCTGAATGCGCTCGACCGGATTGTGCTCGACGGCTTGGAAGGAGCAGAGGTTCTGGCCGTCAACACCGATGTTCAATCGTTGGCGAGTTCCGTTGCCGCCCACAAAGTACAACTCGGCCGCACCGTCACCCGCGGGTTGGGTGCAGGTGGCGACCCGGAGGTCGGCTATCAGGCCGCCTTCGAATCGACGGAGGAGATTGGCGAGGCGTTGACCGGCGCAAGAATGATTTTCATTTGCGCAGGGCTCGGAGGCGCGAAGCTCTGGCCCGACTCAATGAGATTGCCAATGCAGTGGTTTGCTTCGAAAACGATCAGATGGGCGACATGGTCGCGCCGCACGCAGGCATTCATCAGGCATTTTCCAAGGCCGATACGACTATCAGTCAGAGCATTCGTTCGATTGTGAATCTGGTTCAGCGACCCGGACTCATTCGTATAGGCTTTGATGATTTGGTTGCTGCCTTGCGCAGCCCCAACGGGCGATGCCTTTTTGGCTTTGGGGAATCCGATTCAGACAATCGGGCGCACGACGCACTGGCCCAAGCGCTCAAGAGCCCGTTGATGGACCGGGGTCGCACACTGGCGGACGCCGCGCGGGTTCTGGTACAAGTGGCAGGCGGGCCGGGTATGACTTTGTCAGAAGTCGAAATCGTCATGAAGGAACTCGATCGGCATATCAGCGACGAAACGCAGATTCTCTTCGGCACTGCTGTTGACGGACGTTTGGGAGATCGTTTAAGCGTTACGATCATTAGTTCGTTTACAGCCGGGGATTTGTCACAAACTCAGCCTCCGCTGAGCAGTCCGCCGCCAGTGCCGCCAGCGTTGGAGCAGCCTCACGACAGTCCGCCGAAGATTGAGGTCGAGCCCGAACCGGCGCCGATCGAGGATTTTCAGTCCGAGACGATTCCTATCGAAGAGCCCAATCTCCCAGAGGTCGAATCTGCGCCGGCGCCATCTGTCGAATCAGTCTCGAACGCGTTCGAGGTTGTCGACACGCCTGAGCCGCCTGTAAGCATGCCACGAAGAAAGCCGGCGCCCGCAAAAGAGGAAAAAGTGTCGGCTGAAAAATCCATGCAGGCTAAACAGGAAGTTTTGCAGTTCGAGCCGATCAACCGTGGTCGCTTTGAAAAAAGCGAGCCAACCATTGTCGAAGGCGAAGACCTGGACGTTCCGACCTATCTGCGAAAGAAAATCAAGGTCAAGTGACCGAACCAGTCATTCCGAGCGAAGTCGAGGAATCCCGTTGTAAAACCTTGCGGCAATGCCACGGGATCCCTCGACGCCGCTGCGCTCCGCCTTACTCGAATGCAAAGTTGGCAGTTCTTTTCCCTCGCGTTTGTACTCCGCGATCTTCGCCGGCTCGACTGCTCCGAAATGAAAATAAACCGCCGGAATGGAGTGGTCCGGTAGACTATATTCGGAAAAATCGTCACCGCCCATCGTTGGATCGACCATCTTAACATTGTCGTTGCCTGATGACTTTTTCCAAACAGCAACAAGCCGCTTCGTGAGCTCGGGATTGTTGTAAGTTGCCGGGCAAAATTGATCTTTCGATACGCTGACAATCGGCGCGCGATCCGGTGGCACTCCGCCTGCGACAGCGATTCCGTTGGCCATTCTCTCAATCGCTGCCAACACACGCTCGCGGATCTCAGCTTTGTAGGTACGCACGGTCAACTGCATTTTCACTTCGTCCGGAATGATGTTGTGCTTTGTTCCACCGTGGATTGAACCGACGGTGACAACGATTGGATCGAGCGGATTATTCTCGCGGCTCGCAATGGTTTGCCAGTCGTTAATCATTTCCGCTGCGAGTACGATTGGGTCCTTTGTCTTATGCGGATAAGCACCATGTCCGCCCACGCCTCGAACGGTGACATCGACCGAATCGACATTTGCGGACGTGTAACCTTCGGTTACACCAATGCAGGCGGTTTCCAGATCGGCCTTGTCATGGAAACCGAGCGCAAAATTTGGTTTTCCGAATCGGTCATAAAGTCCGTCTTTGAGTAACGCGCGTGCTCCAGTACCAAGCTCCTCTGCTGGTTGTGCGACAAACACGATCGTGCCGTGCCATCGATCCTTTAACTTCGCGAGAGCTCGCGCCGTCCCAATGAAGGCGGCCATGTGTGCATCGTGCCCGCAGGCGTGCATCACGTGCACATCCTTGCCTTCATCGTTTTTCGCGACGGCCTTGCTGCCGTACGGCAAGCCAGTGTCTTCTGTCACCGGCAGTGCATCCATATCCGTTCGCACAAGCACAGTTGGCCCGTCGCCATTCTTCATCACGCCCACCACGCCGTAGCCTTTGAGTTTGGAGTTCTCATATTTGCCCAGATTCTCGGTGACCTGGCAGCCTGCGGCGCGCAATTCCTTTGCGATGAGAGATGCAGTGCGTTCCTCGTGCCCGGATAATTCGGGATGAGTGTGAATGTCCTTGTAAATCGCGAGCAGAGAGGCCAGCTCCGCATCAGCTAGCGATTGCGGTGTTTGCTGCGCGAGTGCAAGTGCCGGCAGAATCGTCCACAAGAAGATCGGCAACGAACGAAATTTCATTTCTCACCTATATCCACAGATTTGGCAGATTTGCGCACATTATTTTTGTCATCCCGAGCGGAGCGTAGTCGAGGAAGCCCGTGGCGGAAGCATTGGCTAACGCAGCGGGATTTCTCGACTTCGCTCGGAATGACAGCACGTTAATAGAAATGGAATTCGAGAAAAACACGCTGCTCTTCGGCGCTGATCCGACGCCACGCATCGTTGCAATTGAGCTCGGCGAAACCGGAACGGTTAAGGTTTACCGCCGGGAAGCAGACGGCTCGACGGTTGCCGACGTTGAGCCTTTCCATCCATTTGTCTGGTGCGACTCGGATGTTGTCGATCTTGGCATTGAATCGGAAAAGCTCGAAAGCAGTCTCAAGTACGGCTGGCTGGTCACGGTGGATAGCTGGAAAGAGCTGATCGCATTGCGGAATGGACTGAAAAGCGCCGGGCGCGATTTCTTCGCTTTCACCGATCCGGTGCAGCACTACCTGACCGCAACCGGTCGCACATTGTTCAAGGATCTTCCGTTTGAAGAATTGAAACGGATGCAGATTGAGGTGCTCGCTCTAGCCGGGGTCGCTGACCCCGGTGCTGCAGTCAGCGACCCCGGCTATAACAACGATCACATCATGAGCATCGCGCTCTCGGATAACACCGGCTGGGAAGAGCTGCTGATTGTTGATCCTAAAAATGTCGAAGAATCGGAGCACGCGGCCCTAAAGCGTCTGACTGCCATTATCAAAGAGCGCGATCCCGACGTGATTGAAGGCCACGACTTGTTCCGCTTCCATCTTCCGTATCTGGTCGCCCGCGCAAAGAAGGCGAAAACGAAGCTCGATTGGGGACGTAGCGATGGATTCCTGCGCTCGCGACCGTCACGGCTACAAATCGCGGAAAAGACAATTGATTATCCGAAGTTCACAGTCGGTGGCCGCCATTTTGTCGATACTTTCTTGCTGGCACACTTTTACGACGTCGGCATGAGGTCCCTTGCCGGTTTCGAACGGACTGACATCGCCCGGCATTTTGATCTTTGCGGCGGCGACGAAGTTTCTGCGCTTACAGGCAAGGAATTGCAACGGGTGTATCTGGAAAATTCAGACGCATTTCGACAACGCGCACTCTGCGGCGTGCGAGAGACACGAGCGCTATCTGAATTGTTAGGCGCCAGCTACTTCATTCAGGCAGAGATTTTCCCCTACAACTATCAGGATGTGATCGTTCGCGGCAACGCCACGCGGATTAATGCGCTGTTTCTGCGTGAATATTTCCGGCAACGCCATTCCATTCCCGAGCTGCCAATGCCGCGCGCGTTCGAGGGAGGTTACACCGACATCTTCTTCACCGGGGTTGCACACAACGTCTGGCACTGCGACGTCGCTTCGCTCTATCCCTCGATCATGTTGAAGTTCGATTGTTTTCCGGTGACGGATCAGTTGCAAATCTTCCGCCATTTGCTCACCGATTTGCGCACATTCCGGTTGGAAGCGAAGTCAGAAATGCGGGCGGAGAAAGATTCCGCGAAGCAACATCACCTGCAGGCGCTGCATAATACGTTCAAGATTCTGCTCAACAGTTTCTACGGATATCTCGGGTTCGCCCAGGGACATTTCGCCGATTTCGATGCTGCAGCGCGCGTAACTCAGATTGGACGCGATTTGCTGAAACAGATGATCGACTGGTTAGGTGCGCAGGGAGCGAAAGTGATTGAAGTCGATACCGACGGAATCTATTTCGTCCCGCCCTCTTCTGTGGAGGCAGGCGTGTCGCCTGTGAAGAAAAGTAAAGCAGCCGACACGGCTGCCACTACAGCAGAAGACATAGATGAATTGCAAAAAGGTTTGGCGAAAGTATTGCCCGAGGGAATTGAAATCGAGTTCGACGAACAATTCGACGCCATGTTCAGCTACAAGGCCAAGAACTACGCGCTGCTTACGAAGGACGGCGATGTAGTCATCAAAGGCGGGGCTCTTAAATCGCGCGGACTCGAAAAATTCCAGCGCGTGTTCCTGGAAGAAATGATCAAGCTGATCGTGAAGGGAAAACCAGATGCGATTGCAGATCTTCGGAACCAATTCGAGAAAAAAATCCGAAACCGCGAATGGAAGATCGACATGTTGATGAAGATCGACACGCTGCAGGATTCGCTTGATAAATATCGCGCCAAGATCAGCGGTTCCGCCCGCAATCGCGCCGCCGCGTACGAGCTCGCCCTGGCAAGCGGGCGCAATTATAAGCCTGGCGACCAGATCAGTTACTACATCAAAGCAACTCCAAAAAAGGTCCCCGCCTACGAAGCCGCCAAACCGGCAAGCGAATTCGATCCCGAAAATCCCGACGAAAACGTCGATTACTATGTGGCCAAACTCGATGACTTGGTGAAGAAGTTCAGCAACCTCACAACAGTCGCAGCCGCACCGAAGCAGGAGAGTCTGGCGTTGTGACGGTTCAGGGGAGCGCACGCTTCTAGCGTGCTGGTCGCCGCATTCTGCGGCAATGAACTTCGACGGGAACGGGCTCCATTGGCGACTGCATCACTGCTGCTCCCCGGATTTCACGCAAACCAGTTGTAGCTTGCGAGTGGAGCAACGCTGAGCGATCAAAATATTTATGTACTCGAACGCTCGTTTTTTCAAAAGTCTCACCGTTCTATTAGTTGTATTTGTACTCGCGGCGCATCAATCAATCGCTGCCGATGATCTCGGCGCTATCAAAACCGAGGTCACCAAGCGCCATGACATGGCGGTGAAGCGATTGCAGGATTGGATCGGACAAGTTTCGATTGCGGCGGAGAATCGTGGATATCCGGAAGGCGCCGAGTACATGGCGAAGCTGGCGCGAGATGCCGGGTTTCAGCAGGCGACGGTGATCAACACCGATGGAAAACCTGGCGTGTTTGCAACGCTCGATGCAGGCGCGCCGAAAACAATCGGGCTTTATTTCATGTACGACGTGAAACAATTCGACCCGGCGGAATGGACGTCGCCGCCGACTGAAGCACGGATCGTGGACAAACCAGCGCTGGGAAAAGTGATTGTCGGTCGTGGCGCGGTAAATCAGAAAGGACCGGAAGCAGCGTTCCTTGCAGCGCTGCATGCCATTCGCGGCGCAGGGAAAAAGATGCCAGTAAACCTGGTGTTGGTGGCCGAAGGCGAAGAAGAGATCGGTTCACCGCACATTCCCCAACTCGTTAGGCGACCGGAAGTTCTTGCCGCGCTGAAGAAATGTGACGGCGTGTTCATGCCGTCGGCGACGCAAGATTTGGATGGGGTTGTGACAGTGAACCTCGGATCGAAAGGCGTGATTGAGCTGGAACTCGTATCGAGCGGTGAAAAATGGGGACGCGGACCGGCCAAAGACATTCACTCCTCGCTCAAGGCGATGGTGGATAGTCCGGCGTGGCATTTGGTCAAAGCGCTGAACACGCTTGTCTCCGAGGACGGCAATGAAATTAAGATCGACGATTATCCAAAACCGCATCCGCTGAGCGCAGAAGAGAAAGCGATGATTGAAAAAGTGTGTCAGGTGCGCATCGAAGCACAGACAAAAAAGTTATTTAGCGTTCAGCATTGGATCAACGATTTGCCATGGGAGCAGGCAAACGAACGACTTGAATCGCAGCCGACAGTAAACATTGAAGGTTTGGTCGGTGGTTACACCGGTCCTGGAGGCAAAACGATTTTACCGCATCGCGCGGTCGCGAAGATCGACATGCGTCTTGTTCCCGACATGAAAGCCTCGGACGCGCTTGCTGCGTTGAAAGCGCATCTGGCTAAGCGCGGCTTTGGTGATATCGAAGTGAATATGACCGGAGGTTACGATCCGACGAGCACGTCGGCTGATTCCGCGCTGATCAAAGCACAGGTTGAGACTTACAAAAACTCCGGAATCGATCCGCTGCTCTGGCCGCGCAACGCCGGTTCATATCCGGGATATGTTTTTACCGGCGAGCCGCTCAAACTTGCCGCGGGGCATTTCGGGCTGGGTCACGGCAGCGGCGCGCACGCGCCGGACGAATATTACATCATCGCATCGACAAATCCCAAGATCCAGGGATTCGACGGCGCGGTGATGTCGTTCGTCGAATATCTTTATCAATTAGCGAAGTAACGATGAGCGAAAAATCAGCGGCTATAGTTAGGCAAAGCGAGGCCCGCGTGCTGCGTGCGTTCGGCGAAGAAATGACGATTCTGTTGGTAGGCGAGCGTACGGCTGGAACGCTCGCAATGTGGACGGCAGTTACGCGTCCCAGTGGCGGACCGCCGCCTCATTATCACTTGAATGAAGACGAAACAATCCACGTCATCGACGGCCGGCTCGCTTTCTTTTTGAATGGAAAATGGAACGAAGTTGGTCCGGGAGGAACCGCATTTATTCCGCGGGGCGTCGTCCACACGTTTAAGAACGTCGGTGATGGACCGTCTCGGCATTTGACCATAACGACGCCGTCAGGATTCGAGAAATTCTTTGCGCGCTGTGCCGAGGAATTTGCCAAGACTGACAACCCGGACATGTCGCGGATCATCGAGATCGGCCGGATCGGCGCCGAGCACGGAATTCATTTCGTGCAGGAATAGGCAGGAATCCGCAAGCAACGCTAGCGGCTACAGTAACTTTGCTTCTAGATTGATCTGGGTGCCGGCAAGTGCGACCGAGACGGGACAAGTCTTTTTCGTTAACTCGGCTTGTTCACGGAATTTCGCTTCATCGATGCCTGGGACTTCGGCCTCAGTCTTCAAATCGATCGTGGTAATTTTTGGTCCGCCCCCAACCATCTCGAGTTTCACTGTCGCAGTGGTGCTAACCCGCTTTGCGGGATGACCGGCTTTCTCCAAGTTCGCCGACAGGGCCATCGTATAACAACCGGCCTCAGCTGCGCCGATCAGTTCTTCAGGGTTTGTCCCTTTTCCTTCTTCGAAACGCGATGAAAACGAATAGGGACCTTCAAATGCACCGCTCCCGAGTTTCATGGTTCCCTTGCCTTGTTTAAGAGTGCCTTCCCAAACAGCCGATCCAGTTCGTGTTGCCATTGTGTTATCTCCTTTATTTGTTTACCCGTTACGGTTCGTGCCGGACGTGCGGGAACGCAATACGATTTTCGTCCAAACGAAGCCGGCTTAGCGGTGTTTGTGTCAAACGCTGAATCCAACTGAAAGGCGCCTGACAAAGGCGCCTCTACAACTACGCAGTTTCCGCCGCCGAAATATCGCTAAGTGGTGCGCTTTGAGCGCTCTTCGTTTGTGCGTCTGCTAGCGCTCGTTGTTTGCGCGCAAGCCAAAGACTGAGCACGCACCAACCCGCGGTAATAGGGACAGCAATCCAGCTGATGGTATTGAGGCTCAATCCAAATCCATTGGGTCCAAGCCCTCCATACGACCAGGCACCTAATTGATCGCCGACACGATAGCCCAGCGTGTCGGTGACGCTTTTCACCTTGTACTTATCCTCGCGTTTCAGAACGGTGAAAAGAATCTCGCGTGAGGGACGCATCAAAGCGTAGGCCGCAGCCCGCCGCGTTACTTGGAAAAACGCCAACATCGACAGACTTGGCACAATCGCCATAGCCCCAAAGCC
>QHRI01000443.1 GCA_003221375.1 Verrucomicrobiota bacterium | reverse complement strand
CGTGATGATGGCGCCCAGAAATGGTTGGGCTGACTGGATGACGTGTGAGAACTGCACCGGCCACTGAGCGCCTTGAACTGCGCGAAGCTTGTGCGCGATTGGTTGGCTCGCCGCGACACGTTCCAGAAGCTCTATGCCGATCGATTTCTGCACCGTAAAGTTTACGTCAAATCATTGCAGAGTTGTAGTCGCGTCTCTGTGGGCTGGTTATGGTTGTCTGCGTAAAACGCTGACTTTTGTAGCCACGGCGCTGCGCCGCCGTGCGACTTGCGCGCCGAACGCCTCGACACAGCGAGGCGGCTACAGCGTTTGCATCCCGGCTACAGATTTCTGCCGATGGCTGCGGCGACGGCGCGAAGACGCGGAACGAGCTCGGCAAAAATCTCAGGCGTGAGCGCCTGGTTTCCATCGCTCTTGGCCAGCTCGGGAGAATTGTGCACTTCGATCATGAGCGCGTCCGCGCCGGCTGCGACGGCGGCCAGACACATCTGCGGAACAAATTCGCGTAGCCCGAGCGCGTGCGTTGGATCGACAATGACCGGGAGATGTGTTTTAGACTTCAAGATTGGAACGGCGCTCAGATCGAGGGTGTAGCGGGCCGCGGTCTCGAACGTGCGAATTCCGCGCTCACACAGAATTACGTTGGGGTTGCCCTCGTTGAGGATGTATTCGGCGCTCAGTATCAAATCGTAAATCGTGGCACTGAACCCGCGCTTGAGAAGAACGGGAAGCGTGCTGCGCCCCACTTCTTTCAAGAGCGAAAAGTTATGCATGTTGCGAGTGCCCACCTGAAGACAGTCTGCGTATTTCTCAATCATGGAGAGATCGCGCGGGTCCATGACTTCAGTGACTACGGGCAGGCCCGTTTTCGCGCGCGCTTCTGCGAGAAAGCGAAGCCCTTCTTCGCGTAATCCCTGAAAACTGTATGGCGAAGTGCGCGGCTTAAACGCGCCGCCGCGCAAAATTCTTGCACCGGATTCTTTGACGATCGTTGCGATCGACTGAATTTGCTCCTGGCTTTCCACCGAACACGGACCGCAAATGAGAACAACGTCCTCGTGTTCGCCAAGGCGCACATCGCCGACCACAACCGAGGAGGCGCCACGAGAATCGCGCGCGGCAAGCTTGTAAGGTTTCAACACCGGAATGATGGCTTCCACACCCGCCATCGCAGCAATCGGCTTCTCGCGAAGTAGCGCTTCCGGCCCAATTACTCCAATGATCACGCGCGATGCGCCACGACTGACTTGCGCTTCCAATCCAAACTCGCGTACACGCGTGATGATCCGCTGGATCTGCTCCTCGGTAGCAGTTGGTTGCGTGATGACGATCATATTCCTGGCTGCGGAATGATCAGAATGCCGCTACCAGGAATTTTCTGCAAGCCCAGATAATGAGCCTGTATTCCCCAGCAATTCGTTCGAAAAGCGGCGGAGTGCCGCCCACTCCACAACGCAAGCGCGTAATCGACGTTTGCAACGACGGCGACGTTTTGGAGTGCGGGTCGCCTCGGCGACCGCTGCCGCTTTGGATTGTGAGAACCGGAATTCTCGTGGGAGGAATGGTACCCGGCGAAGATGGAACCTAGTTCGTGATCGTGACCGGCGTTCCCACTGAGACCGATTTAAAGAAATCTTCGGCCATGAACTCGGGCATTCGGATACATCCGTGCGACGCCGGATAGCCGGGCAAATAACCTGCGTGCATGCCCGTCCCCGACACGATGCGCATGAAGTAAGGCATGGGTGTGCCTTGGAAGTGAGTGCCCGGGGGCTTCGGGTCTTTTTTTATGTCCACGTTGGGGACGACCACCTTGCCTGACGAGTCCACATAATCTCCGAACAAGCTCGAGACGTGGTCTTTGTCCTTTTGAATAATCTTATAATTACCAATGGGAGTGTTTAATCCCTCGCGGCCGGTCGACAATTGTGAAACGCCAACGAGCACGCCGCTTTTGTAGAAATAGGCGCGCTGCTCTCCAAGACTGATTTTCACGGAAGGGCTTCCGCTAGCGTTGTCTCCATCCCAGTAAGAGACAGTGTCGCGTGGGGCACCGGCGGTGCCCTCCCCGTAAACGCCGCCCAAATAGGGAGTATTAGCGGAATACTGGCCTCCGCCGCAACCTGCGACCAGCAGCGCCAGAATAAGAGAGAGAACTGTGGATAAAATAGAAAAAAGGGAACGAGCCATAAGTTTTTCCGACGGCGTTTTTAATGCGCAACCTGCGCAAAAAGTCAAGCGAACCAATGCTGTGAGTGGATCAAACGATATCAACTTACGATACGATTCAGTAGGGGCAGTTCACTGAACCGCCCTTGGGCGATTGAGGTCAATCGCCCCTACCTCAGAATGACAGCGCGTTCATTTCTTACACCATTGATCCACCCAGTCGTTGACCGTTTTGTACCACAATTGGCTGTTCTGCGGCTTGAGCACCCAATGGCCTTCGTCGGGGAAATACAACATCTTTGATGGCACCTTCAGCACTTGCAGTGTTGTGAAGAGATCGAAGCCTTGTGAAACATCGAGCCGGTAATCGTTCTGGCCGTGCACTACCAG
>QHRI01000153.1 GCA_003221375.1 Verrucomicrobiota bacterium | reverse complement strand
TCATGCTTATGCTCTTGCTCCCGCTTATTAGGGCGTTCGCTTTCCCGGTTGAGTAAGAGCAGGAGCACGAATAAGACTAGGAGCGAAAGGTTCATTGGCCGGAAACGGGAATCAGGACAACTTCCTCGCTGGGGTAAGAAACACGAAGCGATGCGCCGGTGGAGGGATTACGCCATTGCCACGTCTGTTGTGTTCGATAGCGAAGACGCCGCAACGGTTGGCGCGAGCCGTCAGCAAAGTGCAAGCCCTCGTCGCGCTCATTATAGACAACTTGAGTCGTGCCGGAGGAAATGAATTTGTTCGAGGACATCGCTTCGCCGTTTACACCGGAAACGGAAGGGAGGACTGGTCTTGTTTGGGACGAAGGTGAAACTTGTGCGATTTCTGCGTTTTCGTTGCGCGTTTGATCGGTGTTGATCCGCGCAAGTAGCAGAACGATCGCCACAGCCGCGGCTGCGAGGCCAAAGCCTAACGACAACCAATTATAGCGCGACCGCTCCCGTTGTCTGGCAGGCGAAGCGCCTGTCCTGCAATCGGCCATCGCTTCCTCGATGCGCTCAAAAAGCACGGGCGAAGGCTGTGTTGGTCGCAACGCTTTCAAGTCATTCTCAAGCTCGGAGAAATCGCTCATTGGGGTTGCAGGTTTTTCTTCAAGTTAGCCAGCGCGTATCGATATCGCGATGCGGCGGTATTTTGAGAAATGCCAAGTGCCTCACCGATCTCGCTAAAAGTGAGTTCATTCCAGATTTTCAAGACGAGCACCTCACGTTGATCGTGTGGCAAGCATCCGACCGCCGCAGCGAGCGCCGATTGCGCCTCATCTTCCCATGCAAACTGAGGCTCGACGGTTGGATCAGCTTCGGCAAAAACGGTGGCTTCGCGTCGAGCACGGCGTTTGTCGCGACGTATGAAGTCGAGAGCGATCGAACGCACCGTGGCGTAAAGCAGCGCGCGGTTGTTGATTTTGTGGTTTCGTCGCCAGAACTTGACGAAAGCTTCCTGAACAATGTCTTCGGCATCAGCAGCCGATCGCGCCCACTGCCGGGCGAAAAGCAGCAGGCCGGGCCCGATTTCTGAAAAGCAACTTTTCCAATCTTCATGGCTGGCGACGTTGTCCATGACCTTTTCACGGTCTTTATCTGCAAGACGCCGCCAACCAATGAATTTGTCTACGTGATCGAAATTTTTCTCCTTCATCGCCCTGCTGGGCGCAACACTTTTGCTCGACATGACAAATCACTTTTTCGGCAGCGCTCGCAGAATTAAATCTCCCAGCCAAACTGGATTAGCGACCCCTTCGCGGTACGCTCGGAGTGCTTCGACAGAAGAGTTTACGCGTAGGTTGCTGTAGGATCCGTCAGCGTTTTGCCAACGCTCATGCCAATAAACTGCTGCCTTGATGCGCGGATAACGTGTGCGAAACAGCTTGAGCCCCTGCTTGGTCCAGTCGGCTTTGCCAACTCCACCGCCTTCTGCCGAGTGCGGAAATTCGCCCGTCGCCCATTCGGCAATCATGATTGGTTTATGCGGATCGAGCCTGGACATTTCCTCGTAAGGCCAGTTCACCAGTGAAGGAATATCCGGGTTCGGCTCGTCCTTATATTGTTGGCCGTAAACGCTCAGGCCGAGCCAATCGACGTAATCGGATCCCGGGTAGTAAGCCGGCGCGCAATTCCAGGTTTCGTACGGATAGGGATAATTGTTCGTATGAAACATCCATTTGATATTTGAAGCGCCGCGGGCGCGGACACGGTCTACGACGTATCGAAATGCTTTGCGAAAGGTTTCCGGGCCTTTCCAATTGTTGCTCTCTTTGTCCCATTGCGCCCCGCCGTAGTAGGCCCCCGACCACGGAAACCAGGTGCCATTCATTTCGACGGCAAACACGACAATCATCGGATGACCAAAATTCCGAGCGGCGTCGGCCCACTTGTCGATGTACGAATCCCATCTGCCGAAAAGGATCTCCGTCAAACTAAACTTGTCCGGCCCATGATCTTCTTCATATGGCCTGTCCCAAGGCGACCAAAAGACAAGCGGCAACGAACCGTGCCGCCAGATGACATTGAGATTGTCCGTGGGAAAATTTTGTTCTCCCCAATAGCTTGACGAAGCGATGATGGCCTGATGTTTGCCGACCATCTGCTCGAAATCTTCGATTGTCTCAAGAGTGACGTCGTCCTCGGCGTCGCCAAAGTCCATGAACGCCCCGGTGTAAGCGCCATGTTCAGGAACCACTACCTCGACCGGACCATTACGATCGACGGCTGCCGTAGCCGACTGTTTCTTGCAGCCTGCTACGAGCAGCGCGACGCCAAGAACAGGAAGAAGTGATTTTAGTAAGGGCTGAGACAAGTTCAGGTCAACGAGCATGAGGATTTAGCCGGGCTATATTACGACGTCACAAATAAGTCCGCATGTTAAACAGCACAAAGCGATGCGGGGACGCATCGCGCTCGAAAAGCACTCCGTGCAAAATTCATCGAGCGATCAATTTCGTTTTGCGAAAGCTTTTGGAGTGCGTCCACGTCCCCGCGGCGCTTTCGTCTGCCGCCATCGGTTTTGTCTATTTTGCATCACACGCGCCTGCCGATGAAAAACCTCTTACAGTCTCTGCGGTCGTTCTCGCGGATCGCCCAGTAAATCAGTGCGTCCCACCTCAAGCATTAGGCGCGGGCGTTGATGGTCACGAGCAGGGCGAGTGCGCAAAGATGTTCACGGATAAGAACATCGCCGAAATGCGATCTGCCGGATTTGGCCCACTTACGTATCGGTTACGAACTGAATTAGCTGGCGAAGTCTGGCATTGGAACTCGCGCGGCACGTGGAGCGATCCAGCTCATCAATGTGGATACTGGACCTCGGACGATTCGCTCGCTGAGCCGATTAACCTTTCCTACGGCTACCGTTTGCCGCGACGCGGAAACACAATCGATCAAGCAAATGATGACGGTTACTCACGCATCGCGGACGGCGATGAAGAATCGTTTTGGAAAAGTAATCCGTATCTCGATTCCCATTTCACCGCCAAACCCGAGCACACACATCCCCAATGGGTGGTGATCGATCTGGGCGCCACGAGACCGATCGACTGCATTCGGATTCACTGGGGTGCACCGTTCGCCCGGCAATACAGGGTCGAGTACTGGAGCGGAAACGACCCGATGCACCTGCACGCCGACCGGACAGATGAGTGGCGCCTTTTTCCAAACGGAAAGATCAACCGCGGATCAGGCGGCAATGAATCTGTTCGGCTCTGTGCAAACGCGCTTCCGGTGCGCTTCGTGCGCGTCGTGATGAACCAGTCCTCGCAAACAAGCGCGCAAACTTCGAATGACATTCGCGACCGGCTCGGATTCGCGATTCGCGAGATTCAGCTTGGGAATACCGATCATCACAATGGTTTCCAAGATTACATCCGTCATGCGGCTGATCGGTATCGGCAGACAATGGTTTATGTATCATCGGCCGATCCCTGGCACCGGGCCGAGGACATTGATTACAAAATCGAGCAACCGGGCCTCGATTTCGTCCTGCGCAGCGCGCTAACGAACAGCTTGCCTGTTCTTGTTCCAGTCGGCGTTTTGTACGACACGCCGGAAAACGCAACGGCTGAGATCAATTACCTCTTGCATCGTCATTATGATTTGGAAGGAATTGAACTCGGCGAAGAACCCGATGGACAATGGGCGTCACCAGAGGATTACGCCGCGCTCTACGCCGGGGTTGCTCGTCGGCTTGCTGCACTGAATCCGCGTGTGAAACTCGGAGGACCCAGTCTGCAAAGTTTCGAGGACCACCTTCTTACATGGCCGGATGCAACAGGCAATCGTTCATGGATGAACCGATTTCTGAAATACGTTCGTGATGCGGGATGCGCATTCGATTTCTTTTCCTTTGAGTTTTATCCGTTCGACAACATCTGCGCCGATGCGGCCTCTCAATTGTTGCAAACTCCGAGACGTCTGGGGCAAATGATGACGAGCTTGCGAACGGATGGCGTTCCTACAGAAATTCCATGGCTGATGACCGAATACGGCTACTCTGTTTTTGCTGGGCGCCACGAGGTGGACCTCGAGGGCGCGCTCTTCGATGCAGACACAGTTGGAACGTTTCTAACACTCGGTGGCTCCCGGCCGTACCTCTATGGATACGAGCCCAACTTTCTCGAAGACGAACTCAAATGTTCTTGGGGCAACCTGATGATGCTTCAATTAAATCCGAACAACGACCAGTTGAATCGTCTGTCTGCTTATCACGCCGCTCAACTCATCACAAAGGAATGGATGCAGCCGGTAAATGAAACACACGATCTCTTTCCCGTAACCGTGACGCAAAGGAAAGACGGCGTGCATGGAGTGACCCGCCCTACCACGCCGACTTCATCCTCTCCCGTCACTGTGTATGCGGTGCGGCGACCAGACAAGCAGTGGGCCCTTCTCGCAATCAACAAAGACGCCAAGCGCACAGCTCGCCTGGATGTACAGTTCAATATCGTCAAAGCAGGGCAGCAAGTGCGCTTTGCAGGCGACGTCGATGTTATTCAGTTCTCCCGTAAGCAGTATCTCTGGCACGACGATGGACTAAGCGGCTATCCACTTCGGAGCTTCCCGCCCGCGCGTGTTACTCAAAAGGCAGCTCAATTCTATGACCTTCCGCCATTTTCGCTCACTGTTTTGCGCGGAAAACTCGCGGACTAACGCATGGCATCCCTACTGCACCAGCAATCTGTGCTTTAGGAAGCGGACGCATTCGCCTTGACCAGCGTCATCTGCGCGAGAGGTATCGTCATTCGCACTGGCGCTGCCGAGAGGCGTTCAGTCATACCGGCTTCCAACTGATCCATGAACCTGGCGGGGCGCGTGTCATCCGGCGTGTTATCCACGCTGGCCGCAAGTGTCGGGAATACCGACGCCCGACAAAACGCAGCCCACTGCGCGCCGAATGCCTGAGCGTCACCACTTGCCTCGAACTCATTCCAGATGCGATCTTCTCCGTGGAACAATTCGAAATCCTCAATCGACAGATCGGCACAACGTCCGCTTTTCGCGAATGGTTCCAACAATTGCGCTCTGGTTCGACCGAAGGTAGGAATTACCATTCGGTGCAGCTCTTCCGTCTGAATGAAACCGCGATCGACCATGTCGGTGAGCGTCCCATATAACGCATCCACGACTGGTCGATAGCCAAAGTCACTATTATCATCAGTCGCCATGGTTAACACGACTAACCGGCCTCCAAAACAAAGCTCGCGACTGCGCATTGCGAGAAACGTTCGCCAGTCTTCCGCTGCTTGTTCGGCAAAGACACTGCGAGTAGCGGCGTCATGGCTATAGGCAACCTGCACCTGGTCCGGAATCGCACACGGCGCGCGGCTAAGCCACTGAACCGCCCAGGCGCTCCACCCCAGCGTGACGCTGGACCGCTGGCAGGATCTGCTGGTAGTAAGAGCGTCCCAACGCCGCAGCGAATGCAGCGAGGTCGTTACGAAGGTAGCTATTGGGGTCGTTGGCCAGTGTTTGGAACAGCGCTGTGAAATCGTTGCCAGGCAAGTCGGTATGGAAGATGAAGATCGCGCGCTCGTGGCCAACGCGCTCCCGGAGTGCGTTGATTGCCGCAGCCATTGGCGGAAGTGAATTGTGTCCTTCAGATGAACCGTAGTCCGCGATGAAAACTGGTTCCGGTGATGGCGGCAGGCCCACCGCGTGAGCTGCACGTTCCAAAAGCGCCACCGCAGGCAACGAACCAGCCGCTTGCACGAACGAGCTTCGATTGTACGCGCCCCTTCCCTCCATGGGCGCGGGCTGATGAAACTTGGACGGCTCGGTCATGGCTACTTTCTGCGCGACAATGTTACAAC